>CAUFXK010000054.1 GCA_959596495.1 uncultured Collinsella sp.
GACTTGCAGCGACGGACCTCGGGACGCTCTTACACCACGTCTGCGCGCGCCACCGATTCGAAGAGGTTGAAAGCCGTCAAACGCCCTTTAAAGGGGGTTATATAAATTGATTTTGAGCCCGTTTTTGCTCAGAACAGGCCGAAAAATATGACACCTCTTTTGCAACAGTACTCATATTTGGCATTTTTTGACCACGGGGTCCAAAACCATGCCCCAAAACACAAAAGGAAGGGCCTCGTAAGGCCCCTCCTTAGGAAAGGGAATCGATTTATTCCACAGCCGTAGATTAATCCTAGCCGCTACTCCATCATGTCGAGGACGGAGGGGCGCAGCTCGCTCTCGGCGGCCTCGGGATCGGTCTCGCGCAGGCGGTTGATATAGCGGTTGTACCACATCACGGCAAGGCCCAGGAAGACAACCACACCGCCAACGTTGTAAACCAGCGTCAGCCACAGCGGCTGATCGAGCGGGATGGTGCCGCAGACAAGCACAAAGCAGAAGACCACAAGCAGGAATGCAGCAATGGCCAGGCCAAAGGTACGCGAACCCATGCGGAAGCCACGGGGAGCAGCGTCGAAGTTCTTGCGCAGCATAAAGTAGGCAAGCAGGATCAGCAGCGGCGGGAGCAGAGCGGTGGCAGCCGTCATGTTGGTGACGATCATGAGCAGGTCGTCTAGGTTGCCGGAGCCCAGGGCCGGGATGATCAGGATGGGGACGACGATGGCAAACTGCAGCCAGGCAGCGCGGGCAGGAATGCCGTGCTCGTTGAGCTCGACGATCTTGCTACCAAAGACGCCCTTGGGGATCTCGGTGAAGAAGACCTTGATGGGAGCAGAGGTCCACATCATGAGGGAGCCCAGCGTGGCAGCGAGAAGGATCAGGCCAATGACGCGCGTGGACACTTCCATGGGAATGCCAAAGTGGGCAAAGACAGCGCCGAATACGTCGAAGATACCGGTGGAGATGGCAACGCCGCCCTCGGGAATGAACAGGTTGACCAGCAGCGAAGCGCCTGCATACAGAAGGCCGATGGTCAGGCCGGCGATAACGACGGTGCGCACGAAGGCCTTGACGCCACCCTTAAGGTCGTTAAGGAACACGCCGACAGACTCAGCGCCGCCAACGCCCTGGATGATCCAGGCAAGCGTACCGAAGAAGCCCCACATAGTTGCGAAGTTGGTCGTGTCGGGAGCCATGTTAGCGGGGGTAGGAGCCGTAGCGAACTCGACGCCGCCAAAGGCAGCAGCCAGGGACAGCAAGATGAACACGGCAGTCAGGCCGAGAGCCGCGGTCGAGCCGAAGGAGGAAATGGAGCCGATCCACTTAGCGCCCTTGGTCGAAACCCACGTGGCGATAGCAAAGACGACGATCTCGATAATGGTGATCCACAGCTGCGAGAGCTCGGCATTGGCACCAATGAACACGTAGCTCGCGTAAATGATGACGTTAGGCAGGACGGACGCAAAGTAGAACAGGTTAACGAACCAGTAGCTAAACGCCGTCAGGAATGCCCAGCGGCCGCCCATCGAGGTCTTGACCCAGGCGTACACGCCCGACTCGGAGTCCTTGTTAAGGCCGACGAACTCGGCGGTAACCAGGGTATAGGGGACAAAGTACAAAAGCGTGGCGAAGAAGAACGACGGCGCAGCTGCCAAGCCGATGGCCGCGTTGTTGTTGATGATGTTCTTGATACCGAACACGGCGGCGACCGTCATGCCCAGCAGAGCGAACGAACCAATCGTTCCTCGTTTTTCAGAGCTCATAAGCCCTCCCAATCATCCGTTATATCTCATCTAAAACCGTCCGGACTGCAAGCGCAATCGTGGACGGCGCACCTGCTAAGGGGAATGGGGAAAAGGGAGTCAACAAAGCCATCCCCCTTAACGGCGCTAAGCAAACGCCCAAACGGACGAATACTACTTGTTGGGGAAGGAATAACCTTCAACCGTCACGTGCAGTACCACGACGCGGGAATCCGCGACATCGGCCACGACACGGTAGGCCTCGTCAATTTCGACGACGGCAACGCCGCCGGCGGGAATCGTCACGGTCTCCCCCATACCCTCAAAGCGCTCGCGATCGTCGATATCGCTGTAAGTGCGCGTGCAGGTAAGATCCGCCTTGGAAGCCACCTCGACGGTCAGGTCGCCGTCGAGCGGAGCGAGCACGGCATGGTAGCGACGGTGACCGACCAGATCGGCGGTAGCGGCCTCGCGGGCATAGACCCACCAGTACACCAACGAGTCGCCGATGGAGTACGCCACGTCGTGCTGCAGGTCGGCAACGCCATCGAGCGCCTGACCGGTGCGCATCCACTTCTTGACGGACTTCATCTGAGCGTCGAAATCGGCGCGCGAGTTAAAGACATGCATGACTTATGCCTCCTTAATGGGTGCCAGCGCCTGAGCCAGATCGGCAGACGTCAGCGGTCGCAGGGACACCTCAAAGCTGAAGCTCTCAAAACGGGTGCGGTAGGAATCGAGCACCTCGGAACCCCAAGAGTTCGAACCAAGGCCGAGCAGCTGGTCGTTGATATTGACCGTAACCGTGTCGCCCTTGACAAGGTCGTAGACGTGCTTGGCGTTATCGATGGCCTCGCAGCTATAGGGCCATGCCGAGAACGAGAACGGGTTGGAAGCGGCGTCGCTCGGACGCGTCACGACCAGACCGTCACCGTGGCTAGAGCGCAGGGCGACCCAACGGGTGCCCTCGCGGTTAGCGCAATCCTGAGGCATAACGTAGGGCGTGAACATGTCGTCGACCGTAGTGCGGTAATGACCGACCGGGTTGGCGCGCAGCGAGTCCGGATAGTTCTCGCCCGGGCCGTGGCCATACCACTCGACGGCACGATCGCAACCGGGGACCTCGAAGGAGATGCCGATGCGCGGGATGATATCCGAGTAATCGCCGTAGGGCTCGCCGGAAACCTTGAGGTCGACGCGACCGCTCGGAAGCACGGTGTAGACGAGCTCGACGCGCATGCCGAACGCGCGGACGGGAGGAGCGATACGCTGGCTCACGGTAACGACGACCGCATTGCCATCCTGCTTCCAAGAAACCTTGCGGGTAGACGTCTGCATCACATCGATGAAGTTGTCCTTCCACAGTGAGTCATACTCCTGGGCATGGTTATCGACGAGCGGATGCCAAAAACCAACCTGGGGACCAGAGGCCATTACGTCGCGGCCGGATGCCTTCCACTCGCTCACGGTACCGTTGACTTTGCTGAAGGTCAGCTCGCCGTTGAGGGAGTGGATGCGGATCTCCCGCTCGGTCTCCTCAACCGTAAGCTCAGGACGAGCGGGGGCGGCGATGGCCGGCGCCGGATGGTTGGCGATGGCAAACTGGCTTGCGCCCAGCTGGAACATCGGCTCGCACCAGACGTGAGCGGCCATGGTGTAGGCGCGCACGGTCAGCAGGGTCTCGCCCACTGCGGCCTCGCGAATCACCAGCGGCAGCTGGACGGACTCGCCGGGGGCAACCGCGCCGGGCATGAGCGTCTTGCGGCAGACCACGTCGCCGTCCACCAGGGTCTCGGCCGACAGGCAGACATCCTCGAGGGTGGTGAACCAACGCTTGTTGGTGACGGTCAGCTCGCCTGCCTCGGCGTCATAAGCCATGCGGACCGGGCAGATGACCTGGCCGTACTCGGTAAGGCCCGGGCTCGGCTGCTGCCAGGGGAACACCATGCCATCGATGCAGAAGTTGCTGTTGTTGGGGTAATCGCCGTTGTCGCCGCCATACATGTCGTAGGCAACGCCGTCCTCGGTCACAGCAGCCAAACCGTGGTCGCACCACTCCCAAATGAACTGGCCCTGGATGCAATCCCAACGATCGAAGACCTCCTGGTACTCGGACAAGCCTCCGGGACCGTTGCCCATGGAGTGACCGTACTCGCAGTTGATGCGCGGCTTGGGGAACGGATGCTCGCCAAAGTCGTTCATCTGAGAAACACGGGAGTACATCGTGGAAATGACGTCGACGGTATCGGCGTTGCGATCCTCCTCGTAATGGACCGGACGACCGTCGAGCTCGTGAGCTTTGGCGTACATCGCGCGGATGTTGCAGCCATAGCCGCTCTCGTTGCCCATCGACCACATAATGATGCAGGCGTGGTTGCGCTCCTGCATCACCAGGCGCTCGACGCGGTCGACGTAGGCCGGTTCCCATGCCGGGTCGTCGGTGACCAGGGCGATGTTGCCGATATTCTCGAAGCCGTGGCTCTCCATATCGGTCTCGGCGACCAGCATGATGCCATACTCGTCGCACAGCTCGTAGAAGCGCGGGTCATTGGCATAGTGAGAGGTGCGCACCGCGTTGATGTTGTGCTGCTTCATGAGCTCCAGGTCGCGGCGCATGCGATCGAGGCCCACGGCGCGGCCCTTGTGATCGTCGTGATCGTGGCGGTTGACGCCATGCATCTTAAAGTAGGTGCCGTTGAGGTAGATATGATTGCCCTCGACCGTCACCTCGGCAAGGCCCTGGCGATGCGGAACGTACTCGCTGACCTCGTCACCGTCGTAGACCTCAAACGTAAGGTCATAGAGGAAGGGGTCCTCGGGATTCCAGAAGTGGGCATCGGTCACGCTGCACTCGGCATGGCCGTCGACGCACTCGCCCGTAGCCACCACGTTCTCGCCATCGCTGAGCGTAAACACGACGCGGGAAGCGCCCTCGGCCACCGTATCGAGCGTAATCAGAGCGGCATCGCCCTCGCGGTGCGTGCGGAACCTAAAGTCGACCAGGTGTGCGGCGGGACGCTGCATAAGGTACACATCGCGGAAGATGCCCGAAGCCCACCACATGTCCTGATCCTCGATATAGCTGCCATCGCTGTACTGCAGGACCTTGACCGCAAACAGGTTGTCGCCCTCGACGAGCGCGTCGGTCACGTCGAACTCGGCGGACAGACGCGAGCCCTTGGTCATGCCGATAAACTGGCCGTTGACGTACAGCTCGCCATAGCTCTCGATGCCGTCGAAGCGAATGATCTCGCGGGCGCCGGCAGGAACGGCGGGAAGGTTGACGATGCGCTGGTAGACGCCCGTGGGGTCGTCGGAGAGAACGAACGGCTGATCCACCGGAAACGGGAAACCCTCGTCGGTATAGGCAAGGTTGCCATAGCCGTCTACCTGCCACAGGTGCGGAACCTCCACGTGATCCCACTCGGACTTGTACGTGGAGAGCTCCTCGTTGGAGACGGCAGCAGGCCCCTCAAAGAGGCGGAACTGCCACGAGCCAGACAGCTGAACAAACCCGCGCGACAGCTCGCGGCTGTACGTAGCAGCGAGATCGGCGGTCTCATAACCCATAAAGTACGCATGGGGTGCCAGGCGGTTCCTGTGGGTGAGCGCTTGGTTTTCCCAATCGTTAATGGCGTCCATGGTGATGCTCCTTCGTCATCGTAGTGATTCTTGTGCAACCGGTTGTCCTTATCTTACGGGCGATGTAAAAACCTGTGCAACCGGTTGTCCGCTGAACGGTCGATTTGGTCGGGTTAACGGTGCAACCGGTTGTACAACCGGGACACTTATGTCACCCTGAGTATCGACACTCAGCGCAAGACATCGTTCTTAAGCTCGTAGGCAACCACCACGCCCGCTGATATCTCACCCACACGAGACGTATTCGATTGTGGCTTGGTTGCAAAACGACACCGGTCACCGGATACCATGAACGCTGTTCAGGCGCACTATAGTAAGCTGTATCCGCACCAACCCGTATCAGCGACAACATCGACCGCATTCTCCAGGAGACGCCATGACCCAACCAGTTCGCACCGCACCTACGCTTGCCGAGGTTGCCGCAGCTGCCGGCGTGTCGCGCTCCACGGCATCGCGCGCTCTCAACGATTCGCCCCGCATTAGCGAGGAAACCAAAAAGCGCGTCCGCGCGGCGGCCAAGGAAGTCAATTTTGTCCCCAACGCTCGTGGCCGAGCGCTCGCTGTCGGGCGCACGGAAATCATCGCCGTGCTCGTGACCGAGCCCCTAAGTGAACTCTTCAGCGACCCCACCTATAGCGAGTTTTTGAGCGGCATTACCGAGGAACTGTCGGAGTCGTCCTATCTGCCCGTTATCTTGCAGGCGTCTTCTACGCATGAGCGCAACCGCGCACGCGAGCACTTTGAGCGCCGCTCGTTCGACGCCGTGATCGACGTCTCCCCCTACAAGGGCAGCGAGCTGCTCGAGGTGCTGCGCGAGCTGGGCGTACCCACCGTGTTGTGCGGCCAGCTCGAGGGCCACCCCTATCGCGATGTGTTCTCGACGGTCTACTCTGACGACGAAGAGGGCGGACACTTTGCGGCACTCGCCATGAAGGAACGCGGGCGCAAAGATATCGTCGCCGTGTTGGGACCGCAAGACAACCCCGCTGTTGTCGACCGCCTGCGCGGCTACCGTGCCGTCTTGGGCGAAGACCTCCCAGACGCAAACGTTATCTATACCGGCTGGAACAACGGAGACGGCTATCAGGCCATGCACCAGATCCTCGCGCGCGAGATTGCTTTCGATGGCGTGCTCTGCGGATCGGACCGTATCGCGGCTGGCGTCATCACCGCACTCAACGAGGCAGGCCTATCCGTTCCGGCGGACGTTTCTGTCGTCGGCTTCGACGATCACGAGATTGCGACGCGCTGCGTCCCCGCGCTCACGACCGTCCGCCAGCCCCTGCGCGAAGAAGGCCACATGGCCGCCAACATTGCGCTCGACATGATCAAGGGTGCCGAGCCCACCACCTCCGTGATGCACATGCAGCTGATCCAGAGAGACTCGCTATAAGAAACTGAGGCAGGCTTTCCGCCAGACAGTTGTTGCGGAAAGCCTGCCCCGTTTTGAGCGCTCATTCTGGGGCACAGTTTCCGTTAGACAGCTCAACCGGAAACTGTGCCCCATTATTTTGCCGAATTCTGGGTCGCGCTTTCCCAGAGGACCCCTTTGGGAAAGCGCGACCCATTCCGGACGCAGATTCCGGGACGCACTTTCCGCGACGTCCGGTTACCCTATGCCTTCACAACCTCTGCGTATAAAAAACGAGGGAAGGCACGCGTCCTTCCCTCGTTGCGGGCAATATGTAGCCGCTCGCTTACATCAGGCGCAGGCTGACATCCTTGAGCTGGGCGCCAGAAACGGCACTCGGAGCGCCCGACATGAGGTCGGAGCCGCTGGCCGTCTTGGGGAACGCCATGACGTCGCGGATGGAGTCGGAGCCGGTGAGCAGCATGCACACGCGATCCAGGCCCAGAGCGAAGCCGCCCATCGGGGGCGCACCAAACTTGAGGGCCTCCATGAGGAAGCCGAACTGCGACTCGGCACGCTCCTCGGTAAAGCCCAGAAGCTTGAGCATGGACATCTGCATCTCGGCGTTGTGGATACGCATACCGCCGCCACCGGCCTCAAAGCCGTCCATGACAAAGTCGTAGGTGCAAGAACCGGCTGCCAGCGGGTCGGCCTCGATCTTGGCGATGTCGGTCTCGGTCGGCAGGGTAAAGGGCTGGTGCTCGGCAGCATAGGCCTTGCGATCCTCGTCCCAGTGGAACAGCGGGAAGTTGACGACCCACAGGAAGTCGTGGCCCTCGCGCTTGATCTCGAGTGCGTTGGCCATATGGGAACGCATGCCGCCCAGGATCTCGTCAGAGAGCAGGCGCGGGCCGGCGGCGAACATCACAAGGTCGCCGGGCTCGACGTCCATGCGCTCGCGCATAGCCGCCATCTCCTCGTCCGAGAAGAACTTGACGATGGGGCTGTTGATGGAGCCGTCCTCGCGGAAGGCGATCCAGGCCAGGCCCTTGGCGCCAAACGTGGAGGCCACGCCGGCAAGCTTATCGATCTTGGCACGGGCCCAAGCACCGGCACCCTTGGCGTTGATGGCCTTGACGACCGAGCCTTCCTCGTTTGCGGCAGTCGCGAAGACCTTGAACTTGGAGTTGGCAAAGATGTCGGTCAGGTCGACCAGGTGCATGCCATAGCGGGTATCGGGCTTGTCGGAGCCATAGGTGTCCATGGCCTCCCAGTAGTCCATGCGACGCAGCGGCGTGGGCATCTCGACACCCATGCGGCCGAAGGCGTCGGCCAAGACCTCTTCGAGCGCGCTCATAACGTCGTTCTGGTCCACGAAGGACATCTCGATATCGACCTGGGTGAACTCGGGCTGACGGTCGGCACGCAGGTCCTCGTCGCGGAAGCATTTGGCAACCTGGTAGTAGCGCTCGACGCCACCGACCATGAGCAGCTGCTTCAGGAGCTGCGGGGACTGCGGCAGGGCGTAGAAGTTGCCCGGCTGGATGCGGCTGGGGACGATAAAGTCGCGGGCACCCTCGGGCGTAGACTTGAACAGGGAGGGCGTCTCGACCTCCATGAACTCACGGTTGTGCAGCGCCTCGCGAATGGCGAAGGTAAAGTCGGAGCGCAGCTTGAGGTTGGCCATCATCTCGGGACGACGGAGGTCCAGATAGCGATAACGCAGACGGGTGTCCTCGCTGGTCTCGATACCGTCCTCAATCTGGAACGGCGGGGTGACGGACGTGTTAAGCACCTCGGCGTGGTCGGTCAGGACCTCGATCTCGCCGGTCGCGAGCTTGGTGTTGGTGGTCTCCTCGCCACGGGCGCGCACGACGCCGTGGATCTTGATGGGCCACTCGGGACGCATGGTCTCGGCGATCTTAAAGGCGTCGCCGTCGGAGTGCTCGGGGTCGAAGGTGAGCTGCGTGATACCCTCGCGGTCGCGAAGGTCGCAGAAGATAAGGCCGCCGTGGTCGCGGCGACGGCTCACCCAACCGGTGAGGGTGACCTCTTCGCCCACGTTCTCGCGGCGAAGCTCGCCGCAGGTACGGGTGTGCATGGAATGCTCGTCGATGGGACGGGTCTGGCTCATACCAGTGATCCTCCTTTATGGATCTGTGCCGCCCCGTGTCGTTCCGGGCGGCGTCGTACAGATTTGCCCGGCCTGCGTAAACCGCGCAGCCAGACATGGCGTTCTATCTTATCGCACCTGTGTCGATGTGCCGCGGAAAAGTAGCTCCTGCCCAAAGACTTGACGGAGACGAAACAATTGACGCGCCGCGGCACCCGCCCGCGCTCGTCACGTGCGACAATGTGCCCCAATACAACTGCACTCGGAAAGGCCCGTCATGACCGCACGCCTCATCGTTATGGATATCGACTCCACGCTCATCAACCAGGAGGTCATCGACCTGTTGGGCGAGGAGGCCGGCGTAGGCGAGCAGGTGGCACAGATCACTGAGCGCGCCATGCGCGGCGAGCTTGACTTTAAGCAGGCGCTCGAGGAGCGCGTGGGGCTGCTTGCCGGCTTGGACGAGAGCGCGTTCGAGCGCACCTTTGAGCGCGTGACGTTTACCCCCGGCGCGCTGGAGCTTGTGCGCTCGGCGCACAGCAAGGGCTGGAAGGTCGGCGTGGTAAGCGGCGGCTTTCACGAGGTCGCCGATAAGATCGTGACCGCCGCGGGCATCGATTTTTGCCTGGCTAACCGCCTGGAGGTCGTGGACGGCAAGCTCACGGGTAAGCTGGCGGCAGACATCGTGACCAAGGAGTCCAAGCTCATCCAGCTGCTGGACTGGGCAGTTGAGTGCGGCGTCGATATGGCCCACACCGTCGCGATCGGCGACGGTGCCAACGACATCCCCATGATTCAGGCCGCGGGCACGGGCATCGCGTTTTGCGCCAAGCCCAAGACGCGCGAGGCGGCCCCGTTTGCCATCGACGAGCGCAACCTGATGCTCGCTATGGACATCATCCTGCGCGATTAGCCGATCCGTCTAACAATTGAATCAGTCTGTCCTATAGTTTCCGAACAATTTTGTCTTAGTGTTCGGAAACATACCCTTTGAGTGCTAGACTTTGCGCCGTCGAAGGGAACATATATGGATAAGCGAGATCTTGAGCAATTACTGAGCGATGTTGCCGGCGGAGCAGTCACCCCTGCCGACGCCCTCACGCGCATCCAGACGGCTCCGACCGCCGATTTGGGCTTTGCGCAGCTCGATCTTTCGCGCGGGGTGCGCCAGGGAGCCGGCGAGGTTGTCTACGGGGCCGGTAAAACCGCCGATCAGATTGCCGCCATTATCGAAGCACTGCGCGATGCCGGCCAGGAGCGCATCCTGGTCACGCGCCTGGATGCCGAAAAAGCCGCGCGCACCGCTGAGCTTCTTGGCAACGGCATCGACCTGGGGTATGTCCCGGACGCACAGCTCGCCCTCGTGGGTGGCAAGCCCTCCCCTACCGGCAACGGACGCATCGTCGTCGCCTGCGCCGGCACGAGCGACCTGCCCGTCGCCGAAGAAGCCGCGTTGACGGCCGAGTTCTATGGCAACGAGGTCGACCGCCTCTACGACGTGGGTGTCGCCGGCCTGCACCGTCTGCTCGCGCATGCCGAGGAACTTGCCCAGGCACAGGTGGTCATCGCCATTGCCGGCATGGAGGGCGCACTGGCGAGCGTTGTCGGCGGCCTGGTAAGCTGTCCGGTCATAGCCGTTCCCACCAGCGTGGGTTACGGCGCGAGCTTTGGTGGCGTAGCCGCGCTGCTCGCCATGCTCAACTCCTGCGCCAGCGGCGTTTCGGTCGTCAACATCGACAACGGCTTTGGTGCCGCCTACCAGGCAAGTCTTATCAATCATCTGAGCGCCGGCACGCCCTGCGCCCGTTAAGGAGCATTCCATGTCCAATCATCAGCACACGCTTATCATCGACGGCACCTCGGGCATCAGCGGCGATATGACCGTCGCGGCCCTGCTCGACCTAGGCGCCAGCGAGGAGCACCTGCGCGAGCAGCTCGCCACGCTGCCGGTCGACGGCTTTACGATCGCCGTCACACGCGTAAGCAAGCATGGCATCGACGCCTGCGACTTTGACGTCCAGCTTGCAGAGGAACTCGAGAACCACGATCACGATATGGCCTGGCTCTACGGCAACGAAGCAGCTGCCGAGCACACGCACGAGCATGAGCACCACCATCATGATCATGGCGAGCACGAACACGAGCACTGCCACGAGCATGACCACGACCACGAGGGCCACCATCACGCCCACCACCATCACCACCGTTCTTTGGCTGACGCCACCGCCATCATCGATGGCTCGCAGCTAAGCGATGGCGCCAAGCGTCGCGCGCTCGCCATCTTTACCGCGCTCGCCGCCGCCGAGGCCAAGGCCCACGGCAAAACGCCCGAGACCGTCATGTTCCACGAGGTGGGCGCCGTCGACTCCATCGTCGACGTCTGCTCCGTCGCCATCTGCCTCGATGACCTGGGTATTGAGGACATCGTGGTCGAGTCGCTCTCTGAGGGTCACGGTACCATCCGCTGTGCCCACGGTCTCATGCCCATTCCCGTCCCCGCTGTCGTCAACCTGTGCCAGGCGGACAATATCGCCCTCACGCCCGCACCGGTCGCCGGCGAGCTCGTGACGCCCACGGGTGCCGCCATCGTCGCCGCACTGCGCACGTCCGAGCACCTGCCGGCCCGCTACCGCATCGAGGCCGTCGGCTACGGCGCCGGTAAGCGCCCCTACGAGGGCTGCTCCGGTACGCTCCGCTGTCTGCTCGTTCACGCGGACGCATAGCCATGGATGCCCGCAAGGCAAAAAGCCGCGCCGCCATCGTTGCAGCATTCTCCGAGCTCCTGCGCGAGGAAGATTACGGTAAGATCACCGTCGGCGACATCATCGCGCGCGCTCACGTAGGCCGCGCGACATTCTACGGCCTCTTCAAAAGCAAAGATGATCTGCTCGCTGAGCTCGTGAGCGACATCTGCACCCACGCCCTCGACGATGACGGTACGCCCCTCGATGACCCACTCGTTCAGGTCGAGCATATCCTCAACAACCTCTGGGAGCGCCGTCAGGGTGTACGGGCACTGGTAGCCGGCGCCGGCTCACGCGTCTTCGCCGACTGCTTACGCAAAACCATCATGTCACGAGCAGCCGAAACCGTCCCCACCGACCCAAACGGCCCCGCCGCCACCATGGACCGAAGCTTCTTACTACACCACATAGCCTCAAGCTTCGTAGGAATGGTCCAATGGTGGGCCTGGCACAACTTCCAAGCAGATAAGGCCGAAGTAGCCAAAGACTACCTATCAGCCATTAAGCCCCTCTTCAACTAAGTAAGAAGCTCGTCCCAAGGCATCGCCCCACCCCAAGGCGCCACGCATCCCAAAGTGTCACTCGCACCTCAAAGCGCCTAACAACAAAGTGCCCACCACATCCAAATTCAGATATATATATTGGTTGCTTGTTCGAACGCAACTGGATTCCCGCAGGGTCCGGCATAGGTTAACTTTCCGCCGCACTCCGCAGGACGCAAGAAGCTCCCGCCGCACGAAGTGCGCAGCGGGAGCTTCTTGCATGTCCGAGGACGCGGCGGAAAGTTAACCTATGCCGGACCCGGGCGTTATATCAATTGTCTTGGACTAGAACATGCCCAAGAAACCATGCACAAACAGCGCGGCCACAGCAGCACCGACAAACGGAGCGATGCCAGGAACGAGCAGGCCGTACTTCCAGTTGTTGTCGGCCTTGTTCTTGA
>CAUFXK010000055.1 GCA_959596495.1 uncultured Collinsella sp.
AACTGCGGGAATGGCCTATTTGCTCAATGTGTTCGGCTGAGATCGGAAATCAACCTTTGTTTCAAATGGGGTGGTTTTGCAACCGTCACGCGCCACGCTATGCGAACGTGCCCCTTTTCTGTTGTCGGTCGGATACGATGAGTCGCGTGACGTCGTCAGAGGTCGAATTCGACCGCTAACGACGTTGTGCAGCTCATCATTTCTGGCCGCAAACAGTAAAGGGGCATGAGGGTGTATTGAGGGGGGATGTCTTGCTGTCGGCATCCGCGTGCGGTGCCATTCGCTGTCTGTAAATATACGTTTACAGCTAATTTCATACCACTTGTCGGAATGCGGACGCTGTCCTTGTATGTCGGGCGTACATTGAACGTGGTATTTCGCGTGAAACCACGAATCGGTTGTCAGTCCTGAACAAGGAGGCCCAGCATGACACTTGCCAAACCCATCAATAAATACATCGACTATATCGATGCCCCCGAGGACACGTTTGAGCAGTATGTCGAGAAGGCGTTAAAGTACAACTTTCGCTGCGTATTCGCGAACCTTCAGGAGTACGAGACGGGCCGCGCCATGCTCGAGGGCTCTGACATCATCCTTGCCGGCGCCATCGACTTTCCCCAGGGCACTATGACGCTTGAGGAGAAGCTTGCGAGGTTTGAGGAATACGCTGCGTGTGGCTTTACCGAGATTGACTACGTTTTGAATCAGGGGTCGATCGAGAACCGCGATTTTGATGCCATCGAGCGCGAGATGACTACCATTGCTGATTTTTGTCGCGCGCATGGCATCACTGACAAGGTAATCGTCGAGATGTGCAAGCTGGACGGCGACGACGCCGCCAAGCGCCGTGTATGCGAGATCGCGCTGGAGGCCAAGCCGGGATTCCTTAAGACATCGACCGGCAGAAGCTTTGGCGGTGCTAAGCTCGAGGACGTGCGGCTGATGCACGAGGTGCTCGGCGATGCCGTGGCAATCAAGGCGGCGGGCGGTATCCATAATTACGAAGAGGCTTGCGCATTCATCGAGGCCGGCGCCAGCGCGTTAGGCGCATCGGCGGGCATCGCGATCGTCGAGGGCGCACCGACGGATGAGCGTCGCTAGCAGACGTATTTGACCTGAGCGATAAAGCTTCACGACCACACGCCGTTCATGTTCGAGACAATATGACTTTTTGCCCGTTGTAAACGGAGTCGCGATGGGTGTTCTGTATGATGGCTCAGACAAGGTTGTTCAATGACAGGGAGGCATATATGGCAATCAAAGCCATCGCGATGGATATCGACGGTACGCTCACCAACGATCAGAAAGTGATTAGCCCGCGTACGCGCGAGAAGCTGCTCGCGGCGCAGGAGTCGGGCATTAAGCTCATCTTGGCTTCGGGCCGTCCCGCATGGGGACTGCACGCCTTGGCGCAGGAGCTCGACCTTCAAAACCATGACGGTCTGCTGGTTGCCTTTAATGGCGCGCATGTGGTCGACGCTCAGACCGATGAGGTCCTTTTTGACCAGGCTATGCCGGCTGACGAGCTGCACCGTCTGATTGATCACCTGCGTAATTTTGACGTGATCCCTATGATTTCGCTCGGTCGCGATTTGCATGTCGTGGATTCGTATCACTGCATGATCACGCTGCCTGACGGCTCGCAGAAAAACATCGTCAAATACGAGCGCGATGCGTGCGATCTTAAGATTCGCGAGGTGGAGAGCCTGCATGAGGTCGCTGATGCTTATCCCGTGGACAAGCTGCTGACGGCGGGCGATCCGGCCTACCTGCAGGCGCATTACGAGGAGATGTATGCGCCCTTTAAGCAGACGCTTTCGGGCATGTTTACGGCCGACTGGTACTTTGAGTACACGGCGCCCGGTATCGACAAGGCCCGCGCACTCGAGGGTGCCCTGCCCAAGCTCGGCATCGATGCCAGTGAGGTCGTATCGTTTGGCGACGGCCAGAACGACAAGTCCATGATTGAGTGGGCCGGCACCGGTGTTGCCATGGGTAACGCCGTCGAAGAGGTTAAGGCTGTAGCCCAGATGGTGACCGCCGATAACAACGAAGATGGCATTGCGGTGGCGCTGGATAAGCTGCTGGGTTAGAATCGCCGATTAATGCATGGCTCGGGCGCCTGCTTGCGGGCGTCCTTTTGCTAGGGAGGGTGCCGTGTCCGCATTTCCGTTCGACGCCGTTATCTTTGACATGGACGGCGTCATTGTCGATACCGAGTATTACTACTTGGGCGAGACTGCCGCGTTTGCCAAGGAGCTTGGACTTAATCTGACTCAAGAGGAGTTGAATGGGCAGGTCGGTACCTCGCATCAGTTCTTCCTGCATATGCTGGTCGATTGGTTTGAGCGCGCCGGTAAGGGACACTTCACTGGCGAGGAGGCGTTGGCCCGTTGGGACGAGTGGGCGCATAAGCGTCCGCGTGACTATCAGGCTTTGATTAACCCAGGCGCCGTGGATACGATTCGAGAGCTGCCGCGCCGTGGCGTTCGCGTGGCGCTTGCCAGCTCGTCTCCCATGGTTAGCATCGAGGAAGTGCTCAACGCATGCGGGCTGTCTGATGCCTTTGAGTATGTGGTGAGCGGCGAGCAGTTTAAGGAGAGCAAACCCGAGCCCGACATCTACCTGCATGCGCTGGACCTGCTGGGGCTGCCCGCGAATCGCTGCTGCTGCGTTGAGGATTCGGTGCCCGGCATCACCGCTGGCAAGCGAGCCGGCCTGACAGTCATTGCCAAGCGCGAGGAACGCTTTGGCTTTAGCCAGGATGCCGCGGACAAGATTATCGACCAGCTGCCGGAGCTGCTCACGCTTTCTTAGGAGCGCGGTAGTTGCGCGTTTTTCGGGTCTGATGAGTAAATAGCCAACATTTTGGTGCGACACCTAGCATACTTTAAGCTAATGCGGGCTTAAGGGCTTGTTGAATGCCCCTGAGCCCGCTTTAGACTTAATCGTGCTTGGAGAGGGTATATGCCACCGACTGAAGGGCTAACTGACGGTAAAGCAGCGATACCGCTGTACCAACAGGTTATCGATATCATTAAAAACGAAATCAACTCCGGCGCCTACAAGGCAGGCGCGCGGATACCCAACGAATTCGAATTGGCTGAGAGCTATAAAGTTGGCCGCGTTACCGTGCGACGTGCTATTGAGGAGCTCGTCCAGCAGGGCTATCTAACGAAGCGACAGGGGAAAGGCACGTTTGTCAATGCCCCCAAGCTCAAGCGCAAGATTCGCCAGAAGGATGACGTTCAGAGTTTTTCGGACGCATGCCGCGTTAACGGAATGGAACCGGGGGCGTGTGTCATTTCGAGAAAGATACTGCCGGCGGATTCCACCGAAGCACATTTCTTTGGTGTTCCCGTTGGAACTGACTTGATTTGCGTTGAGCGCGTGCGTACTGCCGATGGCGTCCCCGTCATGCTTGAGAACAACATATACGTTTACGAGGACAACGCCTATCTATCAACGGCGCCTCTATCTAACCAATCCATTTTTGAGTTCGTGCGCAACCAGACTGGCCGCATGCCCGCGTTTACCGACCCGTGCACGCTCGAGATCGCGTGCGCATCGCCCGAGGTCGCTCGGTTGCTGGCGGTTCCCGTTGGCGAACCCTTGTTTTATATGGAAGCCTTCTTTTTCGATGAGCAACGGCGGCCGTTTATCATCGGTCGTCAGCGGATCGTTGGGTCTCGCTACGTTTTTGACATCTAGGACATTGCGAATGGAAACGCCCGGTGGATCATCTCACCGGGCGCTTCCATACCGTTCACGGCGCGAACGCGACCGTTCAACCGCGTTGCGGCAATCAGTTTGAAATTATCTTGATGACGGGAAAAGCTGCTGGTAATCTATAGAACGTCATAGAACGTTTGCCTTATGCAAGCGTTGAAGCGAGATGCGATGCAGTCTCGAGTTCTTTGGAGGTATCTATGTCAGATACGAAGGCGAAGAAGACAAACAGACGTTTTAAGTTCAAATTACCGCATGTCTATACGATCATGTTCTTGCTGATCGTTGTCTTTGCGGTTCTGACTTGGATCGTTCCCTCTGGTCAGTATCAGCGCAAGATGATTTCGACAGCGGCGGGCGAGCGTGAAGTCGCCGTTGCTGGAACCTATGAACAGGTCGATAAGAACTACACCGATTCCGAGACCGGCGAGACCATCAATCTGGGCCAGGATATCTTCGCGGTTCTGCAAGCGCCCACCAAGGGTATCCAAGAGGCTGCCGACGTCGTTGCGTTCGTCTTATTGATTGGCGGATCGTTCGCAATCATCACCAAGACCAACGCTTTGAATGCCGGCATGAGCCGTGTGATTAAAAAGCTCAAGAACAAGGACATCCTCATCATTCCCATCACGATGACGTTGCTGTCCATTTGCGGCACTACGTTTGGTATGTCTGAGGAAGCCCTACCGTTCTATGCCATCTTCATTCCCATCATGATGGGTATCGGTTATGACTCGATGACGGCATTCATCATCTGCTTCCTTGGTCCTAATCTGGGATATTGTGCCTCGACCATCGACCCGTTTAATGTTTTGATCGCCCAAGGCATCATTGGCATCGAGGGCAATCCGCAACTGTGGCTGCGCGCCATCTCTTGGGTCATCTTTACCGCCGTCGGTATCGCATGGGCGATGCGCTACGCCATGCGCGTCAAGAAAAACCCCGAGTCTTCCATTACGTACGAGGACGATAAGCTCAAGCGTATCGAGTTTTCCGTGACCGATGCCTCCATCGAGGAAGAGTTCACTACCCGTCAGAAGCTCGTGCTTATCGATTTTGCCTGCGGTATGGGCATTATCGTCTGGGGTCTTGTTACCCAGGGTTGGTACATGAATGAGATTTCCGCCGTGTTCCTTGGCATGGGCTTGCTTGCCGGTATCCTGGGTGGCCTTGACCAGCAGACGATCGCCGAGGAGTTCGTTAAAGGCATTGCCGACTTTGCGTACGCCGCCATCGTTATCGGTATCGCTCGCGGCATTCTGGTCATCGCCGAGGGCGGCATGATCATCGACACCATCCTCCAGGCGCTCGCTACTGCGCTCGCCGGTGCGCCCGCTGCCGTCTACACCACGTTTATGTATATCGTCCTTGGTCTGCTCTCTTTGCTGGTTCCCTCGAGTTCTGGACTTGCGGCGCTCACCATGCCCGTCATGGGTCCGCTGACCGAGCTTATGGGCCTCAATCCCGAAGCTGCCGTTACCGCGCTCCAGTTTGCTAATCAGACCATCAACACCATCAGTCCCGTGGCGGGCATGACGGTCGCCGGCCTTGCCGTGGCTAAGATTTCGTTTGGCCAATGGTGGAAGACCATTTGGAAGTTCTTCATCTTCATGGTCGTCTTTGGCCTGATCGTAACGGCAATCTCTGGCATGCTTCCGGTGTAGGTGGTTGTGATGTCTGATCGTTTGACGGTCCTGACGTCTAAGAGCGTCTTTACCGGTACGGGGGACCTGCCGTTTGAAGGTTTCGTAGCGGTCCGTGGCAATCGAATTGAGGCGGTTGGCACCAAGTGTGAGGTAGCTTCGTATTTGACCCAAGCGGACGAGGCAGTTGACCTGGGCGACCGCACCGTCATGCCCGGCCTGATCGATGTGCATACCTTCTATACGGGCTGGGCGCTGCGGACGTTGGGGTCTGATCTGTCCGGCGTCGCTGATGCCAAAGAGGCCGTGTCGCTCTTGCGTGCATGGAAAAATGATCATCCGGATTGCGCGGCGGCTTTTGGCCACAACCTGCCCGAAACGTTGGCATCGGATGCCGAGAACGCAAATACAGCAGCTGCGTTTGACGAGTGTTTTGGTGATATCCCTGTCGTCTGCTTTACACCGGGCGCGGAGACCTGCGTTCTCAATGCTGCAGCCAGTGCGCGATACGGCTTTACACCCCAGGCGTGCTATGCCGAGAAGATCTGGCGCATGATGAGCGATTTTCTCGCGCTGCCCGAGGTGCGTGCCAGGTATTCGGACTACATGAGCATGCTTAACGAGCGCGGCGTTACCGCCATCAAGGAGATGGCGTTTGATGACTACTACGGCTTTGCCGACGAAATGGCTCGCCGTGAGGAATCTGGTGAGCTGACGGTTCGCGTCTCTATGATGTCGCAGCCGGTGGGCGCTGGTGCAAATCTGGCATATGCTCGCGAGGCACGAGAGCGCTTCTGGGGACCGTTCGTTCGTTTTTCTGGCTTCAACCGTATGACCGATCGCGGCGTATGGGCGGGGCTTGCCGAGATGATAGACCCCTATGAGGACTCGGCCGATGCGGGCGCTGCCGGCAAGACGGTCGTCGAGGAGCCAGAGTGGGATCTGATTGAAAGCGAGCTGCGTGCAATTGATGCTGACGGCTTCCGATATTCCTTGCATTGCCAGGGCGATGGCGCCGTTCGTCGCACCGTGGCGCTCTATGCCTCGCTGCCTCGAGACGAGCATGGACGGATGCTTCGCCGCCATGCGATTACCGATCTCGAGAACTCTGACCCGACCGATCTTGTCGAGTTTGGCAAGTTAGGTGGAATTTGCGAGGTCTATCCGCAGATTCTGACGCTAGACCGGCGCGAGGATTGCTTGTCGATGATGCGTCGACAAATTGGTGAGACGCGACTTTTGCACAGCTGGAATCGACGCGGCATGGAAGATTCCGGATGCACAGTGTGCTGTGGTACGGATTTGCCGCTGTTGATTCCGAGCCTTGGCGAGTCAATCTACAGCGCGTGCGGCGGATACTTCGACGATGGACTGCCCGTGAATGAGGCCAACGTGCTGACGCTTGTCGAGCTCTTGCGCGCTTGGACTGCCGGGGGCGCGTACGATCTGATGCGCGAAGACGAGCTGGGTACGCTTGAGGTTGGCAAGCTTGCCGATATCTGCGTGCTCGATCGGGATGTGTTCGACCTCGATTATCGCGACGCACGCAATCTTTCGGTTGATATGACGATGTCGGACGGACAAATCGTGTTCGATCGAAATAAGGAGGCATAAGATGTCTGAATCCAAACCGACGCTGCGCCGCGAACAGATTGCGGGCATGAATATCCACTACATCATGTGGTCGCTCGATTACTTCCTTGATGTGCAGCAGCGTTTGGGCTTTGAGTCCATTGAGCTGTGGTGTGCGGAGCCGCATGTGACGCTCGACCACACGGGCTACTTTGAGGCTGAGGTCCTGGCGAAAAAGGCTGCAGACCGTGGGCTTAGGTATCGTACTCTGTGCCCCGAGAATGTTGTCTATCCTTGGCAATACTGCGCACGCAAGCCGCTGCATGAACAGCGCAGCCTGGCGTACTTTAAGCACGGCATTGAGCTTGCCGAGGTACTTGGGTGCGACCGTATGTCCGTCAACTCGGGCTGGGGCGACTGGGACGAGGATCGCGAGGAAGCCTGGAAGCGTAGCCGCGAGCACTTGTCCATTCTGGCGGAGTATGCCGGCGAGCACGGTCTGGTGCTTACGATGGAAAGCCTGCGTCCCGAGGAGAGCAACCTTGTGACGACGGTTTCCGATGCGAAGCGCATGATTGACGAGGTCGCGAGCCCGTACTTACAGCCCATGGTTGATACAACCGCGATGGGCGTTGCAGGCGAGACGCTCGAGGACTGGTTTGCCGCCTTTGGTGATGGGGCAATTCACGAGATGCACTTTATCGACGGTGACCCGTATGGCCATCTGGTGTGGGGCGATGGCAAGCACGATATGGACGCCTTCGTCGCCACGCTCAACGCCCATGGTTTCGACGGCATGCTGGGCCAGGAAATCACGGACGGCCGTTACTACGATGACCCGGCGGCGGCAGATGCCAAGAACATGGCCGCATTCGAGAAATATCTGATTGACTAAAACACCTATCGGCCACGCAACCAACGTCATTGATTGCGGGCCAAATAAGAAAGGAACTGGATATGAACGCACACGATCTGATCAAAGAGGCAATTGCCGAGAAGGGCAAGTTCGACAGCGTCTACTGGATTGCTTGCGGTGGCTCCATGATCGATTTGATCCCGGCTCATGAGCTTCTGCAGCGCGAGGCAACCACCTTCACTTCGTATATCTATACCGCGCGTGAATTCGACATCATGCGTCCGCGTCGTCTGGGCGAGAAGTCCCTGGTCATCGCCTGTAGCCACAGTGGCAACACCCCCGAGGTCGTCGAGGGCTGCGAGATTGCCCTTGCCGCCGGCGCTACGGTGATCGCCCAGACCGACAACGCTGGATCTAAGATCGACACCGGTAAATGGACCACGTGGGTCTACCCGTGGGGCGAGGGCGTGCCGCAGGCCGAGGTCCCCGCTGGTATTTCGCTGTCGCTTGCGGCCGAGCTACTCGATCAGCAGGAGGGCTACGCCGATCTTGCCGATATGTATGCCGGTATTGCCGAGATGGATAAGATTCTTCCCCCGGCACGTGAGAAGGTAAATGCCGAGCTGGGCGATCGCTTTGCCAAGCTTTGCCAGGAGCACGAGTTCTTCTATATTCTGGGCAGCGGTCCCAACTTTAGCCAGACCTACGGTTTCGCTATCTGCTCTCTTATGGAGATGCAGTGGCAGCACTGCAGCCACATCCACTCTGCCGAGTACTTCCACGGTCCCTTTGAGGCTACTCAGGATGGCGTTTTTTACTTCCTGCAGATGGGCTCCAGCGAGTGCCGTGCTATGGACGAGCGCGCCCTGGCGTTCCTTAAGACGCATACCGATACGCTGATGGTGCTCGATGCCAAGGAGTACGGTATGGAAGCCGTGCCGGCGAGCGTCCGTGCCTATCTGGACCCGGTGCTGTTCTACGCCATGAACTGCGAGCTGCGTGCTGCACGCGGCAAGGTGTTTGATCACGATCCCGATTTCCGCCGCTATATGGGTGTTGTCGAGTACTAGAAGGGACAAAGGCCATGGCATTTAACGTTAACGCGCTCGGATTTGGCGACAACGTCGTCGATCGCTACGAGCATATCCACACCATGTATCCTGGCGGCAACGCGGTGAACTTCGCCGTTTATGCCAAGAAATGCGGTGCCGCACGCTCCGCATACATGGGCATTTTTGGCAATGACGCCGCTGCCGAGCATGTCATTGCAAGCCTCGAGGATGAGGGTATCGAGCTTGACAAGTGCGAGCAGATGATTGGCGAGAACGGAGCGGCTCGCGTGACCGTCGTTGACGGTGACCGTGTCTTCCTTGGCTCCAACGAGGGCGGTATCCGTGGCGATGCGCGCTATGTCCTCGATCGCTTTGACCTTTCGTACATGAAGCAGTTCGATGTGGTTCATTCGGGCAACTATTGCTTTACCGAGCGCGAGCTGCCCAAACTGAAGGCCGCGGGCGTCACGGTCTCTTTTGACTTTTCGGACGACTCCACCGACGAGTACTACGAGCAGATTGCGCCCTACGTCGATTTCGCTTTCTTTAGTGCGGCGGATGCCGCGAGTGAGGACGAGATCCGCGAGCGTCTGGCATGGGTGAAGGGCTTGGGTCCGCGTTTTGTGTCGGCTACGGCGGGCGCCGAGGGCTGCATTGCTTACGACGGCGAGCGTTATTACCGCCAGCTGGCTAAACCGGTAACGGACATGAAAGACACCATGGGAGCGGGCGACTCGTTCCTCACCTCGTTTTTGATGTGCTATCTCGATTCCGCCAAGCGTGGTGAGGATGGCGCCGAGGCCATCGAGCGCGCGCTCGACTTTGCTGCCGGGTTTGCCTCGACCGTGTGCGGCATGGAAGGCTCTTGGGGCCACGGAGCACCAATCGTCGAATAGCCGAGCGGTCCCGGGGAGGTGCAGGATCCTCCCCGGGACCTCGTGTGCAAAACATGCCAAATATGAGTAATGTATCCATTCCGGTAACAGTACCCATATTTAGCATTTTTGCCCACTAGGGGTTAGCGAAGGCAGCGAAGGTCAAAAACATAGTGCGCATTTGCTAAAACTGCCGACTCAATGTGCTTTGCGTCACAGTTTTTGAGTGAGGCAATGCGCATCGAGGTCCTTGTGAGCGATTTGATGAGCGACTGTGCGCTTGTTTCTGTGTTTGGCTCGGCCGGCGCATCGGTCTCGAGCAGTAGACGGTCGAGTGGAATCTGTCGTGTGTATTCGCGTCCTCGTTTAGATGCGAGCATGCGTTCGTTGACGGAAAAATAGCAGCCCGCATTACGCGCGCGGACGAGTTCGTCCGAAGTGCCGCTAAACCAGTGAAAGATGATAACGGGGGAGTCGGAGTTTGGGATGAGTAGTCCATGCGATTCGAGGACGTCCAGTACGGCTCCTGCTGAACGAACGGCGTGAATTGATATCACGCGCCCGGTAAGAGGATGCTGCACGAGTGTATCGCAGAGCCGGTCAAGTGCCTGTATTTGCAGCGGCTCGCTTCCAGCAAAGCGCGCGGAAAAGTCGAGTCCGACTTCGCCGATGTAGCGCTCTTGGACGGCAATTTGACAGAGCAGGTCAATTTCTGCGTTGCCGCATCGCCCATCGGCGAGCCACCAGGGATGGAGGCCGATACCCTTGATGACGGTAGGAGGGCGACGGGTTCGCCCATGTGCGTTAGCGAAGTCGCGTGGATCGACGCCGCAATCAAATAGGCCCAAGCCCAGCGCCGTTGCCTCATCGGCAACGGCGTCCGGGTGAGCCATTAAATCAAGATGGCAGTGTGCATCAAATAACCGGGGCTCCATCTCGGCGCACTCCGCTAGTCCAAGCGCTGGCCATCGGCGCGCACGCGCTCGGTGCCGCGCCCGCTGATCTGGCGGATAACCTCGCCGGCAATCATCTGACCCATGATGGGCGGCATAAAGCTGGCGGTGCCCAACTCGGTACGCTCGTGAATATTGGAAGGGTCGCGGGGCTGTGTCTTAACCGATTCCTCGCAGCTAAACAGTACATGTAGGCTCTTGATTCCGCGCTTCTTGCATTCTTTGCGCATAATGCGGCTCATGGGGTCACGTACCGTATCGAAGATGTCGGCAAAGCGGAGGCACTCGGGATGGAGCTTGTTGGCCCCGCCCATGGAGCTAACCAAACGAATGTCGTGGTCTTGAGCATATTTGGCAATGGTGAGCTTGGCCGAGATGGTGTCGATGGCGTCGACGACGTAGTCGAGCTTGCCGTCCGTCTGCTCCAAAACGCGTGCGAAAAAATCGTCGATATTATCGCTCAACAGGTATTCGGTGCGCTTGATGACGGTGGCGGCTGGATTGATATCGTGGATCATGGCTTCCATAACATCGACCTTGCGCTTGCCGATGGTGCTGTGAAAGGCGATGGCCTGGCGATTGATATTGCTGGGCGCGATGATGTCCTTGTCCAGAATGACGAAATGACCGATGCCGCCGCGGGCGAGTGCCTCGCAGCAGTTGGAGCCCACGCCTCCGCAGCCGAGCACCAGCACCGTAGCATCGGCGAGCTTATCGAGTGCCTCGCGGCCCATGATGATCTCGAGTTTGGTGTCGCGTGTCTCGTTGGGAGTTGCGGCTGTGGTTTCGGTCATAGACATCCTCCGATGGGGAAGCGAATCGTGTTTTAGCTATCGCCATTATAGGTATTATCGCGATTCCATTTGAGCCCTAGGGGCTTGTTGAAATGAGGCAGGGATTCGCATAAGATGAAGCAGATGGCACCCGTTGCAGCGGGTTTGCCAACTCCCAAACATGTTTGTAGCGTGAGAAGTGGCCGTCTTCGCATTACGCGGGGGCGGCTATTTTTTGAGTATAAGATTAGATGGTTAGACAAACATCTAAATAACGAGTATAGTGTGCGCGTCGAACGAAATGCTGAGAGGAGGTCCTATGCCGGGAGAGGTTTTTAAGGCGCTGGCCGATCCTGCACGGCGTCACATTTTGGAACTGCTGCGCGAGGGCAATCGCACGGCCGGGGAGCTTGCCGAGCATTTTGACATCAGCAAGCCGTCGTTGAGCCATCACTTGGCGACGCTCAAAAACGCCGGGTTGGTGACCGACGAACGTCATGGCCAAAACATCGTTTACAGCTTAAACACCACCGTCATGCAGGATTTAATTGGCTGGTTTATGGGCTTTACAAACACTGAAGGTGATAAGGATGAATAACGAAAAAAGGGCATTCACCCCACGGGGGTATCGTCGCGCGTGTGGATTGCGCTGGTCGCTCTGTGTGTCGCCAATGTCGTAGCGCACCTCATGGTGATGCCGAGCTTGCCTGCGCAGATTCCCACGCACTGGGGCGCGAACGGCGCCGTCGACGGTTGGGGTCCTAGCTGGATGGCCTCCGCGCTCGGCGCGCTGCCTCTGGCGCTTCTCGCAATGTTCTGCGTGGTGCCGCGCATCGACCCCAAAGGCGAGGTATATCGAACCTCGGGCAAGTTCTATCAGGGCTTCGTAATCGCCTTCACCTTGTTCATGTGCGCCATAAGCTGGCTGGGAGAGCTTACGGTCTGGGGCGTGGTGCCGGCGGTCGGTTCGGTTAACGTGCTGATTTCCGGTGTTGTCGGTTTGCTGTTCATCGGCGTAGGCAACTACTTGCCGCGTGTGAAGCAGAACTATACGCTCGGTATCAAGAC
>CAUFXK010000056.1 GCA_959596495.1 uncultured Collinsella sp.
GGCATGATGTTCCCGGTCCTGTTTGTTTCCGTTGCCTGCGGCGCTCTCTCCGGTTTCCACAGCCTCGTTTCTTCTGGTACCTCCTCCAAGCAGGTCGAGAAGGAGCAGGACGCCGTCAAGGTCGGTTATGGCGCCATGATCGTCGAGTCCTTCGTCGGCATCCTTGCCATCATCGTCGCCGGCATCATGTTCTCCGACATGAACACCGCCGGTACCGGCGCCCTCAACGCTGGCGTCGCTTCCACCCCGTTCCAGATCTTCGCCGCTGGTATCTCCCGCGGTATGCAGGCCTTCGGTGTTGACGGTACGCTCGCTACCGTCTTCATGACCATGAACGTCTCCGCTCTGGCCCTGACCTCGCTCGATGCCGTCGCCCGCATCGCCCGCACCTCGTTCTCCGAGTTCTTTGCCCAGACCAACGACGCCCTGGCCGTCGAGTCCAAGGCCGGTTACATGAAGGTTCTCGGCAACCCCTGGTTCGCCACGGTCGTCACCCTGCTCCCCGGCCTCGCCCTCGCCTTTGGCGGCTATGCCAACATCTGGCCGCTCTTTGGTGCTTCTAACCAGCTGCTCGGCGGTATGACCATGATTACCCTCGCCGTGTTCTGCAAGTGCACCGGCCGCAAGGGTTGGATGCTCTACGTGCCCGTCGCCTTCCTGCTCTGCTGCACCTTCACCTCGCTGGTCCAGAGCGCCATGGGCTGCATGACCGCCGTCCAGGCCTACGGCTTCTTCGGCACCATCCCGGCTACCGCCACCACGGCCGCCGTCTCCGTCGCCGCCACCAAGGGCCTGCAGCTCGTCTTTGCCGTCCTGCTGATGGTCCTGGGCCTCATCGTTGCCGTCAACTGTCTCAAGGAGTTCTTCGGCAAGGAGGCCGGCTCCATGCCCGACGAGGAGCCCGAGTGGTCCGAGATGGGCAAGGCCGAGTACGGTCGCGCCGCTGCCGCTGAAGCTCCTGCCGACGCCGAGGCCGCCAAGGCCTAGTCAGCTTGATGGACTAACCGTTCCATCCATATGACTCGGAAAGACCGGGTCCGCGACTTCGCGGGCTCGGTCTTTTTTTCATGCGAAAGCGGGTGACGCTCGAGTGTTCTCGCAGATGTTTTGCGTGGATAAGGGCGCGCGTTGTACCATATAAACGTATATGTGTACATATGAAAGGGGCCCCGTGGCCAAGACGGTATATTCCGATAATCAAAACAATGTCGATGCTTTGGCTGAGCGCCTGAGCAGCCAGACGTCGCTTTCTGCCGAGCGCGCCAAGCTGGTTGCCTACGACCTGCTCTGCCGCAAGGCGCTCAAGATCAAGTCGAGCGCGCTGGCGCAGATTTTCCGTTCCGTCGATAAGGAATGCAACACCAAGGTGATGCGCGACGAACTCATCGCGGCAAAGATCGTTACCAAGATCGAGGGCAGCGGCATTAACGGGCGCCCGGCGTTCTATACCATCAATGCCGAGATCCGCGATGCCCAGGAGCAGCCTGCCGAGTCCGTCGAAGATTTTGTCGTCGAGGATTTCGCTGACGTGCCTGCTGTGGAAGAAGTTGCTCCGCGTGAGCATGTCGATACCGATGAGTTGCTCGATGAGAACGTCGTGCGTGCCTTTACGGCCAAGGCAGGATGCGGCGGTTTTGGCGGGGGCGGCAAGCGCGATGCACAGCGCCGCGCCCAGCAGGAGCGCTTCCGTCGCGCCGTTGCTCGAAAGGGCGAGACGGATGCCGAGGCTGTTGAGACCGAGGTTGCTGCCGAGTCGCAGAGGCCCGCGAAGGAGCAAAAGCCCGTGGAGGCCCAGGAGCCCCAGCGTCGCCGTGGTGCCCACTTTAAGGCTGCGCAGCAGGATGTCGCGCATGAGGTTGAAGAGCCTTCCGAGGCTGCAGACGATGTTGAGGAGTCTGCCAAGAAGGCTCCGGGTTCATGCCGTCCCGGGCGTGGTTTTGCGAGGCGCGCGTATCCCGTAAGGCGTCAGGAGAAGGGCGAGCCGGCTTCGACCGCTCAGGCCGAGAAGGCCGAACAAACCGAGAAAACCGTTGAGCCGGCGGCTCGCGAGCAGCAACCTTCCGAGTCGCAGCCTGCGGCTGACACTGAGGTCAAAGCTCAACAGACCGCTGATAAGCAGGCTGGGGAGAGCGCCTCAGGCAAGCCCCGCCGTCGTCGTCACCGCGGCGGTCGTGGCTCAAATGCCGAGGCCGCGGCCGAGAAGACAGCGACACAAAACGGAGATGAGAAGGCCGAGACTCCGGTGGATCAGGTCAAGCGCCAGCCGGCGAAGGAGGCCAAGTCCGATCGTCCGCAAAAGCGCTCGTCTGCGCCCAAGCAGGAACGTAATACCCGGGCAGATTCCAAGCGTAAGCCTCATGCACAGGC
Organism: uncultured Collinsella sp.; assembly: GCA_959596495.1. Lineage (GTDB taxonomy): Bacteria > Actinomycetota > Coriobacteriia > Coriobacteriales > Coriobacteriaceae > Collinsella. The sequence goes on from CAUFXK010000056.1 coordinate 2,368, forward strand.
TGAGCCTGCCGCGGCTGATAGTGCTACCCAGCAGCCCGAGTCGGCCGTCCACGGCGAGGTATCGGCGTTTGCCCTTGCCCGCGTTTTGGGCAGGCAGCTGCTCAAAGTTGTCCCTACGCCTACGGCGCTCTCTAAGATCAAGGAGCAGCAGACTCAAATTGTTAAGGTCGAGGGCAAGGACGGCAAAAAGGCGCCGCAGCGCACTCAGCACAACGAGATGTCCAACCGCAAGATTGCCGAGGAAATCGCAATCATCCAGGCTTGGATCGAGCAAAACCGAGGTGCCGATACGCCGGTTGCCTCGCGCCGCCAGCGTGCCTACCAGATTTTTAACGATGAGAAGGCCTTTGACGGCAAGCACGGCGAGCGCCTAATTCGGCGTATGACCGAAAAGGGCATCAGCATGCAGGCGATTAAGGTCGCCCCCAACCGCCCCGTTCACTTTACGGGTTTCTTTACGCTGGGCGCCGATAAGCCGTTCATTATGGTCGAGAACCTGGACACCTACGACGAGATCGTCAGGCTGCTGCGTGGCCGCAAGCACGCCAAGCTCTTTGGCATCAAGGTGGGCGGCGTGATTTTTGGCGGCGGATGCAAGGCGAGCGTCTCGCATGCCCTGGACGATTATCTGGCTGAGATCGGCTATCGCTTTAACTACGTCTACTACGTGGGCGATATCGACCGCGAGGGCGCGCGCATCGTCGAGCAGGCTCGCAATGCCAATGTGGTTGAGATTCGCCTGCATGCCGGCATGTACCGCGCCATGCTCGCCGAGCATAAGCGTCGCGTGAAGGCCGGCGGCGAGTGCGAGCCCGCGGCTGCCAACCAGGGCGTGCCGCAGAACTTGGCGGCGACGATCAAGGATCTGCCCATGGTCACGCGCGTGCAGTTCCGCAATGTGCTGCGCGAGGGCGGGCGCATTCCGCAGGAGATTCTGATGACCGCCGACTATCGGGATGGCGACTCGGGAAGCTTCGACCGCATGCTGAACAACTAAATTCCGCCGGCCCCGGGAGAGCGGGGACACCGGCTTAGGTTTCCTGCTCTACAGTCCTGCTCACGACGGAGGCCACATTAAGTGGCCTCCTGTTCGTGCGGAACTCGCGATAAACCTAAGCCGGTGTCCCCGCTCTCCCGGGGGCTGTCGTGGCTTGGCCGTTGCACGCGGCTCGCTTTTCGGAACGGGGCTGACGGACACGTTCCGAAATCTACCACCGTCGCTGTGCAGGGTGTCTATAAAGAGCCGTGGCCAAAAAACATCAAATATGAGTACTGATACTCTTTTAGTAGCAGTAATTTTGACCACATTTAAGGTGATTTGACGTGTCGATCGAGCAGATAAGCTGCCGTATCTCCTCAAGTGTTCATTAAAGGAAGACCTTGATGCGAATAAATCTCATTAAGATCTTCTTTTATTAACGAAAATAATGTAGCTACAACGGTAACAGTACTCATATTTGCCGTTTTTTGGCCACAGTCCTTCGGAGGGTCCTCGAAAATAGTCCCGAGCCGGCACTTGGGGACGTTCCTATAATGCCGGCACTTAGGAGCGTCCCCAAGTGCCGGCACCGCGTCTGCCTGCGGCGGCCGCGCCCCGCTGCGTCGCTTCGCTCCTTGCGTGCTGCGCTGGAAAACGCTTCGCGTTTCCTTAGCTCCGCACCCTTGCGGGCTCGAATTCCTCCGCTTGCCCACAAGAAAGCGCCCTGGGCCGTTATGGGCTTAGGGCGCTCAGTTTTAATGGCTGGGACGGAGGGATTCGAACCCCCAACAGCCGGCACCAAAAACCGGAGTTCTACCGTTGAACTACGTCCCAATGTGTGGTGTTGCCCAAAAGCAACTCGTCTAGTTTACCTAATCTGCGAGGGCATCGCAAACGCCGTCGAGTAGGCGTACGGCGAGCGTCTGCGCGTCGCTGGCCGTGAAGGTGCCGTTGTAGCGCGTCATGCCCGTGAGCTCAATGCGAATGCGAGCCGGCTTCTGCTGCGCGGCGACATTGGCGGTGCGGATGCGCTGGGCCAGGTTGTGGCACTCGGCGAGGGCAATCGTGGCGCGTGGCGCGGCGTCGGCGGGCAGCTCGTCGCTTGCGATCTCGAGCACCAGGTCAACGTCGGTTGGGACCTCGGAGTCGCAGAGCATCATGCCGCTGTTGTCGGTCGTTGCCGTGGCGATGTTCCACATGCGCGAAGCAACGCTGCGTGCGATGGGGTCCTCACCGATAACGGCGATCTGGAAGCGCTCGAGCACGTTGGCGGCGCGAGCAAAACCGATGCGGGACTCGGCTTCGGTGACCGAGGGCTTGCCCTCCCACACATGGTGCAGGCGGTTGATGTAGGCGTAGGTGTCCTGGAAGGCCATGCCGTCGGCAAACAGGCCGACATTTTCCTGGAACTGCTGCAGGGCGGCCTCGGTATGCGGACCAAAGTAGCCGTCGTCTTCGCCACAGGCAAAGCCCAAAACGTTGAGAGCGCGCTGCAGGGCCTGCACATCGGCGCCATGGAAATTGGGCATGCGCAGATACAGAGTGCGGTCGCCCAGCTTATACGAGGCGTCGACCAGGGCGCTCCAACAGGGGATATCGACGGCATGACCGGCAGCAAGGCCGCTGTCGAGCCTGAAGGTGCTGACGGCCTGCTCGGTGGTGGTGCCAAAGCGCTTGTCGACAACCTCGGCGTCATCGATTGTATAGCCGAGCTGCAGAAGGCGGGACTGAACATCCTCGACGGCTGCTCCCTGCATGCCCGTGGTAATAGGTTCCATGAACGAACCCCTTTCGGCGTACCATTCGTACTATTTTGAGCGTGTGTCGGATAGACAACGCGAGACAATTTATAAACATGCACTCAATAGTGTAGCAACTTGTACCCAAACTCGCTGCCCACAGGTTTTATGACCCCCGCTAGTTAAGACGCTCCACAAAGAAATCTGCCATTGAGAGGAAGAGCTCGCGCGCATGCGGGTCGAGCTCGACGCCTTCGATAGCGGCCTTGGCCTTAGCGGTCAGGTCGAGCGCATAGGTGTGGGCGTAATCGATGGAGCCGGTCTCCTGGAAGATCTCCACGGCGCGTGCGAGCTGCGCAGGGTCCTCGGTGCCCGAGGAAAGGATTGCCTCGATCTCGTCGTGATAGCGCTCGTCTGACAGGGCATGCACGGCAACGAGGGTGCGCTTGCCCTCGGTGATATCGGTGCGGAAGTCCTTGTTGGCGGCCTCCTTGGTGCCGATCAAGTTGAGCAGGTCGTCTTGAATCTGGAAGGCAAGGCCCGTGTGCAGCCCAAAGGCGCGCAGTGCCTCAATCTGCTCTTCGCTGCCGCCGCCGATAATGGCTCCGGCGGCAAGCGGCGTCGCTCCGCTGTAGTACGCGGTCTTGTGCGTCGCCATGTCCAGATAATCGTCGACCGAAATGTCAAAGCGCCCGTCGCGGACCCAGCCCAGGTCGAGCGCCTGGCCCTCGATGGTACGGACGATCATCTCGGTAAGCTCGTGGAGCACGCGAAGCTTCACGTCTGCGTTGAGTGTGGGGTCGTCGAGAACCGTCTTGGTGACCATGGTGAGCGCCAGGTCACCGCAGTTGATGGCAAGACCGGTGCCCTCGGTAAGGTGCATGCAGGGCTTGCCGCGACGAATCTGCCCGTTGTCGGCGATGTCGTCGTGGATGAGTGCGCCCGACTGAAAGTGCTCGATGGCCGCCGCTGCGCTGCGGGCGCTCTCAAGGCTGCCGCCTACCGCAGTGGCGGCGAGCATGCAGATGAGCGGGCGGTGGCGCTTGCCAGCGTTTGCCGTAAATGCCGAGAGCGGGGTATACAGGTAGCGCTCGATATCGGCGGAAGTCGCCTGTCCGTCAAAGAACGTGGCCAGATAGTCGTTAATCTGGTCAAAGTGCTGGGCTAAAAAGCTGGTAAACGGACTGGACACGGGTTCTCGCATTCTTTGATAGGTTGCATCGTTGCATTATGCAGACAACATATTGCCACATTAGGGCGTCGAGCGCGGCGGTTGAAGACGATTGGTCCATGCGGCCGCAAGTGCGGTAGGGGCTTGGCTAGATAAGCCCAAAGTGTTCGAGCGCGGTGACGACGCCGTCGTGGTCGATGCTGTCGGTGACATAGTCGGCCTTTTCCTTGAGGAAGTCCGGCGCGTTGCCCATGGCGATGCCAACGTCGACGGCGTTCATCAGCGAGACGTCATTGCTGGCGTCGCCGATGCCGTATACGGTTCCGTGGTGGGGATCGAGGGCGTCGAGTACGGACTGGATACCCTCGCGCTTGGTGCATTCGCGAGGCGAAATCTCGGTCACTTCGAGCTCGAGCTCGTTAAAGCAGAGCAGCGGCTCAAACGCTTGATCCTGAGCGATGCGGTTGGCAAGCGACGTGGACATTAAGATCTTGTAGGCGCTGTAATGTTGCAGCTGCGTAATTGCATCGCCCACGGTGCGGGCGTATCCCGGGGCGTCGGGCGCATCGGCACTCATGCGAACGACGCCATTGAGTCCCTCAAAACGAATCACTTCGTCCGATTGCTCAAGAATGGGAGCAAGGCGCTGCAGCATGCCGGGCGTCATCGCCAAATCGCGAATCACGTGTCCCTCAAGTTCGACATAGCCACCCGCGAGGCAGACGATGCCGGTCCAGGGCAGCTCGAGCAGCTTTGGATGGATGCAGCTCAGCGTGCGCCCTGTGCAGATAAACGCCATATTGCCCTTGGCGACAAAATCACGGATGGCTTGCGAGACCGCTTCATTGGGATAGGGGGAGAGGTCTCGCTCGCTCTCGGGAAGCTCTTGTGCCACTCGAGGGTCTTGCCAGGCGAGTGTTCCGTCGATATCGAAGAAGCAGATATCGCCGCGCTTATGGGCTGCGCTGGCGGCAGGGGAGGCCGAGGTGGTGGGCACAAATCCCGGCTCGAGGCCCATGATCTGGTCAAAATGCTCTTTAACGCGGGGAACGGAGATGCCAATAATCACCTGGGCGGTCTTGCCCGTAATGATGAGGCCCTTGGCGCCCGCCGCGACGAAGGCTGCGTTGTCTGCGACAACGGAAGGTTCTGCGACCTCAACGCGCAGACGCGTGGCGCAATTGGTCGCTCCTACAATATTGCTAACGCCACCCAAGAGCGCAACGACTTGCTCAGCAAGCAGATGATCTTGGGATGATTGGTTGTCGGTGCCGTTTTGGGCCGCGCCTTCTTTGGCAGAGCTTTTTCCCGTCAGACGTGCGAGCGCCGCATCGCTGGCGATATGATCCTCGCGGCCTGGGGTTTTTAGGTCGAAAGCCAGAATGAGGCCCCGGAAGACCAGAAAAAAGACAGCGCTAAACATCAGACCGATACCGAGCGCCAAAAGGTAGGAGCCGGCATGCATTCGCATGAGTGGGATGAAGTTGAAGGCCGTCACTTCCATGAGACCGCCCGAGAAGATGCCGACGATGCCAAAGAAGTTCATGGTCATGGCAAGGCAGGAGGACAGGACGGCGTAGAGCAAAAAGAGTCCGGGATAGGTGAACATAAAGAGAAACTCGAGCGGCTCGGTGACGCCGCAGACCACCGAGGCGACGATGGCGGGCAAAAGGATGACCTTAAGGCCGGCGCGGCGTTCGGGTTTGGCGGTGAAATAGAATGCTGCCGCGATGGCGGGAAGGCCAAAGAGCTTGCCCCAGCCGGTGGCGGTAAAACCTGCCCAGGGCGCAAGTTCATTTAAAGGGCGCGTGCTATGGGAGAGAATGGGGAGCAGGTTGGTCCACGTGGCGTAAATACCGTCGTGAATGACCAGATTGTCGTAATAGATGGGCATATAGAGCAGATGGTGCAGCCCCATGGGCTCGAGCGCTCGCTCCAAAAACACAAAGATGCCCACGCCGAAGGGGCCGACGCCCGCAAGTGCGTGGCGCAGCGTTTCGGTCACAGCGTATGCGAAAGGCACGATGGCGGCCGAGATGGCGGCAAGGGCAAACACGGCAAAAAAGCTGATGAGGTAGACCAGCGAGGAACCCGAGAAGGTGCCGAGCCAATCGGGAACCTTGGCATCGTAGAAGCGGTCATGGATCGCGACGACGGTTGCCGACACCGCCAGCGGGCCGATAATGCCGGTGTCGAGCGTCTTGATGCCGTCGATGACGGTGATGCCGCTAGCGGAGGTCAAAAACGACGGGTACTTAAGCCCAAGGTTGTCTCCGCTCAGCTTAATGATCTCGCTTAAAAAGAAACAGTAGGCAAAATAGGCTACGAGCGCCTCGAGGCAGCAGCGTGCCGGTTGCTTTTGGGCAAGGCCGATAGGCAGCGCTACGGCAAAAAGGAGTGGAAGGCGCTTAAAGACCGTCCACGAGCCGCGCTGAATGATAGTCCAGAAAACGTACCAGGGGGTTCCGTATACGGCGAGGTCGCCGACGATATCCACGGTCGTTGCGAGGGCGGAGATGCCGACCATGAGGCCTGATATAGAAAACAGCATGGCGGGCGCGAACATGGCTCCGCCAAAACGTTGGATTTTCTGCAGCATAATATGCCTTCCGGATGCAACATGCTGTGCGAGCAAGAACGTTTAAACAATGAACTCATTGTAGAGGACTGGCTGCTTGCCGCATTGACGGTTTTGATTCGGTCCGATTTGGGTTTCGGGGGAACCGTCGACGGTAAATAATCCGTGCTTTACCGATAATCGGTTTAAACAACTTTAAGAAATGCTATCGTGCCTAGCCATACATATTCATTAGAGGTGAAATCATGCCAAAAGCGATTTACGAAGGAATCTACCGCGAGATCCGTTCGCGCATCATCAACGGGACCTATGCGTTTCAGGAGATGCTGCCAACCGAAGCCGAGCTGACCGCGGAGTTTGGCTGCACGCGCAATACCGTTCGACGCGCCTTGAGCATGCTGGCCGACCAGATGTTTGTGCAGCCTATACACGGTAAGGGCGTGCGCGTTATTTGGCTTAAGGGCGAAACCGACATGCTGGGCGCACTCGAAGAGGTTGAGTCGTTTGGCGAGTTCGCAAAACGCAACAATGCCGTCGCATCGACCGAGGTCAAGTCTTTTGAACATTTGATTTGCACTGAGCAACTCTCACGTCGCCTGGGCTTTAAGGTGGGCGAGGAGCTGATTCGCGTAGTGCGTGTCCGAAGCCTCAACGGCAGCGCGCGCCAAGTGGACCATGGCTACTTTTTGGCGTCGATCGCCAAGGGCCTGACCCCCGAGATCGCGGCGGATTCTATCTACGGCTATCTGGAGCACAAGCGCGGCGTCAAAGTGATGGCGAGCCGTCGTACGGTGAGTGTCGAGCTCGCCAACGATGAGGACTGCAGCTACTTGGACCTTGGCAAGTACAACTGTGTCGCCGTCATGGAGAGCCAGTCGTACACCTCGGACGGCATCTTGTTCGAGGTCACGCATGCCCGCACACACCCCGAGATCTTCCATTACCGCGTCAATTCCAAGCGATAGCCGGCTAGCTCGCAGCCTGACGAGACTCATGCCCTCAAAGCGAAAACGCCCGGTCAAACCGACGATGCATCGGCTTGATCGGGCGTTTTCTCTGCATTCGATAACAAATAATTGTTTATACAAAACTTGTCAAGTATCAAGTCGAAATTACCGTTCACCGAAGTTTTTCTACCGCTCTAGTAATACTTGTTCAAACAACTAGCCAAATAGCGTATTGTACAAGTCAGCAAAAGGGGCAAAGTCCCCGAGCCAATCTCCGAAGGCGGCGGCAAAGGGTGCCGCCACGGTGTGAAAGGGTGGATTGTAATGAAGAACGAAATGAGCAGAAGGCAGTTCCTGGGCTTTGCTGGTTCCGCGGCTGCGGTTCTTGGTCTGGGCCTCGTGGGCTGCGGTGGTTCTGCCGGCTCTGGCTCCTCTGCTTCTGGTGACGCTGCCGAGGTCTACTTCCTCCAGTTCAAGCCCGAGGTCGACAAGGAGTGGAAGGAGATCGCCAAGGCGTACAAGAAGGAGAAGGGCGTCGAGGTCAAGATCGTGACCGCCGCCTCCAACACCTACGAGGAGAAGCTCAAGTCCGAGATGTCCAAGAGCTCCGCTCCGACGCTGTTCCAGGTCAACGGCCCCACCGGCCTTAAGAACTGGAAGGACTACTGCGCCGATCTTTCCGACACCAAGCTCCGCGGCGAGCTCATCGACGACTCCCTGGCGCTGCAGTCCGACGGCAAGGATCTGGGTATCGACTGGGTTCAGGAGAGCTACGGCATCATTTACAACAAGGAGCTCCTCGAGAAGGCCGGCTACAAGGCCGAGGACATCAACTCCTTCGACAAGCTGAAGGCTTGCGCCGATGACATCCAGGCCCGCAAGGACGAGCTCGGCGTTGACGGTGCCTTCACTTCCGCCGGTATGGATGACTCCTCCAGCTGGCGCTACACCACGCACCTCGCCAACCTCCCGCTCTACTACGAGTTCGAGAAGGAGCACAATCAGGAGGACGACGAGATCAAGGGCGAGTATCTCGACAACTTTAAGCAGATCTTCGACCTGTACATCACCGACTCCACCTGCGATCCTTCGCAGCTCGCCTCCAAGACCGGTGACGACGCCACCAACGAGTTCGCAACCGGTAAGGCCGTTTTCTACCAGAACGGCTCTTGGGCCTACGCCGACCTCACCAAGGCCGGTATGACCGACGACCAGCTCGGCATGCTGCCGATCTACATCGGCGTCGACGGCGAGGAGAACCAGGGCCTGTGCTCCGGCGGCGAGAACTACTGGTGCGTCAGCTCCCAGGCTTCCGAGGATGCCCAGAAGGCCACCGAGGACTTCATGTATTGGTGCGTCACTTCTGACACCGCCACCAGCATCATCGCTGACAAGATGGGTCTGACCGCCCCGTTCAAGAGCGCTAAGGAGACCACCAACGTCTTCTCTCAGCAGGCCGTTGCTATGGCCAAGGACGGCAAGAAGACCGTCGCTTGGGACTTCGTTTACATCCCCTCCGAGGAGTGGAAGAAGAACCTCAAGCAGGCTCTCATCGCTTATGCTGCCGACAACACCAAGTGGGACGGCGTCAAGAACGCCTTCGTCGATGGCTGGAAGACCGAGAAGGCTGCTTCCGAGTAAGCAGTTGCTGCCCAAGCTATCTGATTAGCGACAGGGGGCGGGCAGACGTAGGTTTGCCCGCCCCCTGCATATTGAAAGGACCCTTCTATGGGCAAAGCACTCAAGCGCTGGTGGCCGCTCTTTATGCTGCCCACGTGCCTGGCGTTTATGATCGGGTTCGTGATTCCCTTTATCCAGGGTTTCTATCTCTCGTTCTGCCAGTTTATTACCATCAATAACGCGCACTTTGTCGGTATCGAGAACTACGTGCGCGCGCTGTCCGATCCGCAGTTCTCCACGTCGTTCTTCTTTACCGTGGCGTTTGCCTTCCTGTCGACGGTGCTCATCAACGTGATCGCGCTGGCCATTGCGCAGGCGCTCACCCGCAAGGCGCTCAAGGGCACCAACATCTTCCGTACGATTTTCTTTATGCCTAACCTGATTGGCGGCATTGTACTGGGTTACATTTGGCAGATTCTGATCAACTGCCTGCTCTCCAACGTGGGTGCCCAGCTTATCGCCCTCAACTCCGCCGCTGGCTTCTGGGGCCTTATCATCCTGACCCTGTGGCAACAGGTCGGCTACATGATGATCATCTACATCGCCGGTCTGCAGTCCATTCCGTCTGACTACATCGAGGCCGCCAAGGTCGATGGCGCTACGGCATGGCAGACGTTTTGGAAGGTTAAGATCCCCAACCTGATGCCGACCATCACCATCTGCCTGTTCCTGTCCATCACCAACGGCTTTAAGCTGTTCGACCAGAACCTCGCCCTTACCGGTGGCGCCCCGGCGCACTCCACCGAGATGCTCGCCCTGAACATCTACAACACGTTCTATTCGCGTGCTGGCATCGCATGGCAGGGCATCGGTCAGGCCAAGGCAGTTATCTTCTGCATCCTGGTTGTCGCTATTTCTATGATCCAGCTTAAGGCCACGAGGTCCAAGGAGGTGCAGCAGTAATGAAACGCGATAAGGCTAT
>CAUFXK010000057.1 GCA_959596495.1 uncultured Collinsella sp.
GCTATCATGGACAACGTTGAATCTCTACGAAGGAGCAGGGCATATGGCGATTCTTTTGGGATGCGATTCCATCAGCCTAGAGTTTCCCACCAAGCATATTTTCGATAGCGTGACGCTCGGCGTGGGCGAGGGCGACCGCATTGGTATTGTCGGTAAAAACGGCGACGGCAAGTCGACGCTGCTGAGCGTGCTCGCCGGCACGCTGGAGCCCGATGACGGACGCGTGACGCACCGCCGCGGCACCACGATCGGTCTACTCGGCCAAAAGGATCAGCTTGTCGACACCGATACCGTGCATCATGCCGTTGTGGGCGACACGCCCGAGTATGAGTGGGCGTCGAGTCCGCGTACGCGCCAGATTCTGGCCGGTCTTATTAGCGATGTGCCCTGGGAGGGCATGGTGGGCGAGCTCTCGGGCGGTCAGCGCCGTCGCGTGGACCTCGCGCGCCTGCTGATCGGCGACTACGATGTGCTCATGCTCGACGAGCCCACCAACCACCTGGACATGCGCACCATCAACTGGCTCGCACGCCATCTTAAGGCTCGCTGGCAGCGCGGTCAGGGCGCCATGCTCGTGGTCACGCACGATCGCTGGTTCTTGGACGAGGTCTGCACCAGCATGTGGGAGGTCCACGACGGCCAGGTTGATCCCTTCGAGGGCGGCTACTCGGCATATATCCTGCAGCGCGTGGAGCGCGACCGCATGGCCGCCGTCACCGAGGAGCGCCGCCGCAACATGGCGCGCAAAGAGCTCGCGTGGCTGAGCCGCGGCGCCCAGGCCCGCTCCACCAAGCCCAAGTTTCGCGTGGATGCCGCTCGCGAGCTCATCGCCGACGTGCCGCCCGTGCGCGACGAGCTGGAGCTCAAGCGCCTTGCGGTGAGCCGTCTGGGCAAGCAGGTCATCGACGTGATCGACGTGGACGCCGGCTATGCGGATGCCGACGGCGCGCCCAAACAGGTGCTTTCCGACGTGACCTGGCTTATCGGTGCGGGCGACCGCTATGGTCTTTTGGGCGAGAACGGCGCCGGCAAGTCCACACTGCTTGACGTGATTCAGGGCAAGATCGCGCCCCTGCGCGGCCGCGTGAAGATTGGCCAGACGGTGCGTTTTGGCGTGCTGTCGCAGCAGCTCGAGGAGCTCGAGCCCTACATGGGTGACACGATCCGCGAGGTGCTCAGCAACTATAAGAAGTACTACGTCATCGACGGCAAGGAGACTTCGCCCGAGAAACTTTGCGAGCGCCTGGGCTTTACGACACAGCAGCTCTGGAGTCGCATCGGCGATCTTTCGGGCGGCCAGCGCCGTCGCCTGTCGCTGCTGCTGACGATCCTGGACGAGCCCAACGTGCTTATCCTGGACGAGCCCGGCAACGACCTGGATACCGACATGCTCGCGATTGTCGAGGACCTGCTCGACGGCTGGCCCGGCACGCTGATCCTGGTGACGCACGACCGCTTCTTGATGGAGCGCGTGACCGACCAGCAGTGGGCGCTGCTCGACGGCCACCTGACGCATATGCCCGGCGGCGTGGACCAGTACCTGCGCCTGTGCAACGCTACTGCCGAGGGCGAGCCCGTGGGCGCACCGAGTGCCAAGACCGGCACGTTCGACACCGGCGCCGCAGCGGTTGCGGCCGAAAAGCCCAAGACGAGCGGGCAGCCCAACGGTCTTTCCAACGCCGAGCGCCAGAAGCTCCGCCGCGAGGTGAGCTCGCTCGAGCGCAAGATGGAGACGCAGCGCGCTCGCGTGGAGGAGGCCGAGGCTGCGATGGCTCAGGTCGATCCCACCAACTACACGGCGCTGGGCGAGCAGCAGGCAAAGATCGACGAGGCCCACGCCGCCATGGACGAGCTGGAGATGGCATGGCTCGAGGCGAGCGAAAAGCTCGAGGGCGAGGAGTAGACGAGGATGATCAAAGCCGCGTTTTTCGATATCGACGGCACGCTGCTGAGCTTTAAGACGCACCGGATTCCGGCGTCGGCGCAGCGGGTGCTCGATAGCTTTCACGAGCAGGGGATCGCATGCGTGATTGCTACGGGTCGCCCGACCTACCAGATGCCCGATTGGCTGTTCGACTTGGGTTGGGATGCGTACATTACGCTTTCGGGCCAGCACTGCTTTGATGCCGAGGGGGTTTACCGCAGCTGTCCGATTGACCCGGACGACGTTGCGGTGATCGTGGGCCAGGTGGCCGAGGGGCGCTACGACTCGCTGTGCATGCAGGGCGAGAATTCGTTTGTGAACCGCCTGTCCGAGCGCGTGGTGACGGCTGGCAGTAACGCGGGGATTGTCTACCATGAGGAGCCGTTTGAGCACGCCTTTGACGCACCGGTCTACCAGTTTTGCGCCTTTGTTGATCCGGCCGACGAGCATATCGTGACCGATTCCGTGTCGCATTCGCTCACTACGCGCTGGTGCGATCTGTTCTGCGATATTATTCCCGCTAACGGCGGCAAGGACCTGGGCGTGGCGGCGACGCTGGAGCGCTTGGGCATCGACGCGAGCGAGGCGATCGCCTTTGGCGACGGCGAGAACGACCTGTCGATGTTCTCGGCCGTGGGCACAAGTGTGGCCATGGGCAACGCGCAGGATACCGTGAAGGCCGCGGCGACCTACGTTACGACCGCCGTAGACGACGACGGCATTTACAACGCCGCCAAGCACTTTGGCCTCGTGTAGCTGCGACCCGGCACTTGGGGACGCTCCTTATCTGCCGGCAGCTGGGGACACTCCTTGCGGGGCGTTCCCATTTTGTTTTCATCTCGCACGTTTTGTGAAACGCGGCTAACTTTTTGGTCAATGCAGTAAGACATGGTCAACTTTTGCGGTAAAGTAAGCCAAGGAAAGTATCCAAAGGCTAACTAGCAATCATCGCGAAAGGCGGCCCATGGCCCTACGTGAATCCGGAGAAGACTATCTCGAATCGATCTACGTTCTGTCGGAACGTCAGGGCATCGTGCGCTCGATCGACGTTGCCGAATACCTGGGCGTAACCAAGGCAAGCGTCTCTAAAGCCATGGCGACGCTGGAAAGCAACGGCTACGTGGAGATGGGCAAACGCGATGTGCATCTGACGGAACGCGGTCTTGAGGTTGCCCGTCAAATGTGGGAGCGCCACTGTTTTTTTGTAGGTCTGCTAGAGGACGCAGGCGTAACGCCCGAGGTCGCGTCGCAAGAGGGCTGCCACATGGAGCACTGCCTGAGCGAGGAGAGCTTCGAGAAGCTAAGATCGATGCTGAGACGGGGCAGCGACCGGGATCAGTAACCCCACCAACCAAGTCCAACTCAGACAAGGAACCCCGCCAGCAAGTGATGCCCAAGAACCGCCAGTTGTGTCGCCGCAGGCCGGGGCCGGGCTTGGTTTTGAAAACATTCCGCAGACCAGAATCGCCCCCGTTCGTAGCTCCGAAGGAGCAGAACGGGGGCGATTCATTGGTCGAGGACGTTTTCAAAACCAAGCCCGGCCCCGGCCGGTGGGACCACAGGCGCTACAGGTTCTTGACACCCATCGCGCGCATGGCGTTCAGGATGGCGATGATCGCCACGCCTACGTCGCCAAAGACGGCAAGCCACATATTGGCGATACCCAGCGCTGCCAGCACAAGGATCAGCAGCTTAATGCCCAGCGCAAAGATTATGTTCTGCCAAACAATCGACATGGTCTTGCGCGCCACGCGGATCGCGCGGGAAATGTTGGACGGCTTGTCGTCCATCAGCACCACGTCGGCGGCCTCGATCGCGGCGTCGGAGCCCATGGCGCCCATGGCAATGCCCACATCGGCGCGCGTAAGCACAGGCGCGTCGTTGATGCCGTCACCGACAAAGGCGAGCTTGCCCTTGCCACTTTCGGCCGCGAGCAACGCCTCAACGCGCTCGACCTTGTCGCCCGGCAGGAGCTGCGCGTGGAACTCGTCGAGACCGAGTTGCTTGGCCACAGACGCTGCAACCTCCTCGCGGTCGCCCGTGAGCATGACGGTTCGGTTGATACCGGCGGCATGCAGGTCGCGAATCGTTTGCTCGGCATCGGCCTTAACGGTGTCTGCAATCACGATGTGGCCGACATACACGCCGTTCACGAGCACGTGGAGGATTGTGCCGGCAACCTCACAGTCCGGTGCTTCAACGCCGGCCGCGGCGAGCATCTTGGCGTTGCCGACGACGACGTGCTTGCCGTCGATGGTTGCCGTCACGCCGTGGCCCGCGTCGTTGGCGGAGTCGCTCACGCGCTTGGGGTCGACCTCGCCCTGGTAGGCGTCGCGCACGGACTGCGCGATGGGGTGATCAGAGAACGATTCAGCAAGGGCTGCGACTTCGAGCAGCGACTGCTCGGTATAGCCAGCCTCGGGGTGCACCGCGACGACTGAGAACGTGCCGTTGGTGAGGGTGCCCGTTTTGTCGAAGACGACGGTGTCCACGTCGGCGAGCGTCTCGAGGTAGTTGGAGCCCTTGATGAGAACGCCCAGCTTGGACGCGCCGCCGATGCCGCCAAAGAAACTCAACGGTACGCTGATCACGAGGGCGCACGGGCAGCTGACGACCAGGAAGGTCAGGCCGCGCAGGATCCAATCGGACCAAGCGCCAGTCACCAGGCCGCCGCCAAGCGCGAGCACCGCGGCAGCGCCAGTGACGGCGGGGGTGTAGACGCGGGCAAAGCGCGTGATGAAGTTCTCGGTGCGCGCCTTCTTTTCGTTGGCATTCTCCACGAGCTCCAGAACACGCGCGACGGTGGACTCGCCAAAGGGCTTGGTGGTGCGCACGTGGATGAGGCCCGTCATGTTGATGCAACCGCTGATGATATCGTCGCCGGTCTTGGCCGGGCGGGGGACCGACTCGCCCGTGAGTGCGGCGGTGTCGAGCTGGGTTTCGCCCTCGACGATGACGCCGTCGATAGGCACGCGCTCGCCGGGCTTGACCACGATCACGGTGCCGACGGCGATGTCATCGGGAAAGACCTGTTCGAGTGTGCCGTCGGCTTGCTCGACGTTAGCGTAGTCGGGCGCGATGTCCATCATGGCACTGATCGACTTGCGGCTCTTGCCCACGGCGTATGCCTGGAACAACTCGCCGACCTGGTAGAACAGCATGACAGCGGCGCCTTCGGCCATGTGCGGGTCGGTGTCGGGGAAGAGCACCATGGCAAACGCGCCGATGGTCGCGACGGCCATGAGGAAGCTCTCGTCGAAGGCCTTGCCGCGGCGGATGTTATTGAATGCCTTTTGCAGTACGTCGTAGCCGGCAATCAAAAACGGCACGAGGAACAGCACAAAGCTGGCGTAGATGTTGCCGGGCTCCCCAAATGCGATAGCGAGGGCGCCGAGCTCGTCGAGGGCATAAACAACGGCAAAAATGCCCAGTGCTACCAGGATGCGGTTGCGCTTGTGCTCAAGGGACTCTTTCTTCTTGCGCTTCTTCTTTTTCTTTTTGGAATCGGCGGCCGCCATGATTCAAACCTCCCATTTGAGTGTATGAACACTTGCTCATATAATTTCGCGAGCAAAGGCCGCGGCAAGCGCGGCCTTACAGGTCAACGTATGCGCGGGTTAGAGAATGATCTCGCAGTCCGGCTCGGCATCGGCGGTGAACTCAACGACGCGGTCCAGGACCTCGTCGAACTCGGCGTCGTCGGCCTCGAGCGTCAGCTTCTGGGTCATAAAGTTGACCGAAACGGACTTGACGCCATCGAGCTTAGCCAGCTCGTCCTGAAGTTCACGCGCGCAGTTGGCGCAATCGATCTCGTCGAGCTTAAACTGCTTTTTCATGGTGGGTTCCTTTCCCTGTGTTAGCGGTCTGGGTGCCGGCCGCGCTGATACCGTGGTTGATTGCTATTCGCAGATATGGCTCATGCCCTGGTTGAGCATGGTGTAGACATGATCGTCGGCGAGCGAGTAGAGAATGTTGCGGCCGTCGCGGCGGAACTTGACCAGGTGCGACTGCTTGAGCGTGCGCAGCTGGTGCGACACCGCAGACTGCGAGGTTGCGGTCGCCTCGGCGATGTCGGCCACGCAGAGCTCGCGGCCCATGAGGGCATAGAGAATCTTGATGCGCGTGGTGTCGCTGAAGACCTTGAACAGGTCGGCAAGGTCGTAGAGAAGCTCCTCGTCGGGAAGGTCCTCGGGCGAGCAGGTGGTGGGGACGATCGGCTCGGTGGCCTCGATGCCAGTCTTTGTTTCATCAGCGTGGCTGCTCATTGCAATATCCTTTCATATGAACATGCGCTCATATAACTTACTTCCGATTATATGAGCGCATGTTCATATGTCAATGACGTTCAGGTAATTCGTCGCACAAAATGATGGGGAATAGTGGACGAGATTCCGGACTGAGCGGTTTTGATAGCCGATGCCGGGGTGGGTGCCCCCGCGCCGTGCAAAAATTGGAGTATTCTGCAACTATAGGGGGTCCGTTAATCTATTCCAGACCAAATAAAGCCGCTCAAGAGTTATCCAAGGGCGGTAAACAGACAAGGTCTTCCTCAAATGTTGCCTAACGTTCCCGTTCGATAGCGTTTTTGTTTCTCATTTGGATTAACTTGTGGGTGCTGGAGGGCCGACCCTGCTGAATACTCGCAATTTTGCACATCGCTAGGGTACCCACCTTGTTAGCCGGTCTAGCTTCCGGCCCCGAAGATTCTGCCCTCGGGCGCGAGGCTGCTTATTTGGGCAAATGATGGGCTGTCGGATTCGACAGTCTGCATGTCATCGATTGCCGGAACTTCATTTATTGTCGGGTCATCCAGCGTGATGCCTTCGAGTGTTGCTTTTTCGAGGTCGATTCGTTGACGATCTTCGGAATCCTGGCGAAGCTGCTTCTGAATTCGCTTTTTCTCTTCTATAAACCTTCTGAGCACAAACTGTCTCAGGTCCTCTTGCATGATTTGAAAGTCTTTTGGCAGACGCGAGGGGCGTATGCTCTCTTTCCGTTGGATCGCCTCCATGACCCTAACGAAAGCGCTGGCATGCATAAAGGAATAACGACTGACGGTGATGATTCCGTATCCCATGGACGCAAGCGCATTCTTGCGCTCCTCATCGATGGCGCGGTCTTCTTCCGCGTCATGATAAAACCCGTTGTATTCAATGTCTGTGCGAGATTTCTTTAGATACGCATCCATAAAGAACTTTTTGCGCCTCGTGAGATTCTTTGCGGCAGCGGTGACCTGCACCTCGTAATCGGTCTCAATTCCCTTAATACCAAGCCCTCCTTCGCTTTTGGGCAGCGTCAGCATCATGACAAAGGCCGTTTCCATAGGAGACCGGCATCCGTCGCGCACACATTGGATCGCCTTTCGGGCAAGGGCCAGACCGTCGCATCTGGTAATGGAATTAAAGAACTGTTTCAACCTCTCGGTCGAGGTGAGCGCGAAACGCTCGTTATAAGAGGTGGAAGAGCCGGTTCCAAGGGAGTAAGCGCCGCACAATTCAAAGTAGTACTCCACCAGTTCGCGAAAAGGGAGATAGGTGGCGGCCTGAAGCGCGCAAAGCTCAACGCCAACAATGAAGATGCCATCTTTGAGCTCTATAAAGCGTGAGTTCGAGAATCGTTTTGACGAAACGTAGCATTGACAGTTCAGTGCATAGCGCGCATTCCTGCGATCAAACACCATTACCTCGAGGCAATCATTTGCGTCGAGGGAAACATCGTGTTTGGTGAGCCATTCTGCGGCTGCGTCAAGGAGCGTTCCGGTGGGACATGATCCGTAAATCGCGGCAGGGTTACAGGGCTCGGTGTCTTTCGCAGACGCCGAATACGCGGCCTGGTAGACCGCTTTTGCAGTGGTATGTGACAATACGATACTCATGGTATATATCGTGTCAGCTAATGCCGTGTTGATGGCGCTGAGTGGGAAAGTCGTTTTAGGGGCCTAACCAAATGCTGTCCAAAAGCTTGACGCAATTATGGGTTGGCACGCCTAAAATCAATGTTCTCGCAGCTTAGCTATAGCATATAAAAACTCAATTGCTGCACATTTGATATCGATGCATCACCATCCGACAACGAATTACGTGTCGGGAATTGGCCGAAATCGTTCAAAATGAGGGTTCAGAATTTGTGATGGCAGATCTATCTGTGGAACGTAGGGCGGCCCCGCTGCGGTGTTTCCCGCTGCGAGGCCGCTCGTGAGCAAGCAGTGTTTGTCGCAGGCGTTGCTATTTCGCGAATAGGTTCTTGAGGTTGAACTCGGCCTGCACCGTGCGGAGCATGAGGTCGGTGTCGTCCAGGCCCAGGTGCTGCTCGTTGGCGTCGGCGGCGAGGGTTCCGCGGCGGCGCGCCCAGTTCTCGAGTGCGGCGGGGGCGGACTCGCGGGGGAGCGAGCGGACGTCGGCATCCAGGCTGCGGCAGATCTGGCGCGAGTCGATGACGATGATCTTACCCGCGCGGCGTGCCTCGGCGTAACCGTCCAGGTGAATCTTGAACCAGCTGTCCTCAAAGGCGGCGTTATGCGCCATGTACGGGTACTTCTTCATAAGCTTGAGCAGCTGCTTTTGCAGCTCCTTGTTCTCGCGGAAGGGCGTTTTGCCGTCGATGTCGTCCCAGGTAATGTGGTGGATATTCGACAGCGGCACATCTTCGCCTCGGTAGATGTCGGGCAGGCCACAGTAGTGCGCCTCGGCGTCGTGCGGGATGGCGTCGCTGGTGAGTTCCATGATCTCCCAGCCGACGTTGATGATATAACCGCGTTCGGGTGCACGGCCGGTGGTCTCGATGTCGATACCGAGCACGGCGCCCTGGATGGGCTTGCGGGCGTAGGCCACGCCGAGCGCGTCGCGGTCACCGCGGATCTCGCGCATAACGGACGCGGCGGTGCGCTTTTGCATTTTGCCGATGGCGGCGCAGGTGTCGGCGTCGGACAGGCCGCGCGAGAGCGTCGCGGGCGTCACGTTGCGCAGGCGTGCCTCGCCAATCTGGTCGCAAAGGTCGCGGTTGCGGTCGGCCAGGTCGCGCACGGTGGCAAAGTCGAAGCCGGGGTCGTCCTCGGCAGTAAAATACTCGGTCTCGAGCACCTTGAGGGCCTCTTCGCCCTTCTGGCGCTCGGACTCCATGGCACCGTGATCGCCATAGATAAACATGGGGATAAACGGTTGGCGTTCGTATTCGAGTGCTTGCGAAACGTTCATAGGCTGCTCCTTGGACGGGCCGCGTCGCGCGGCTCGGGGTTACTGAGTTATGGCGAGATGATAGTTTACCATGGGCAACTATTGGCACCACGCCTAGGTCAACTACAATACCCTAGTTGACCGCTAGGACTTTTACAATGCTGCCGAAAGACACGAAAGGTTCCATCCGTCATGGATTTGCTGATTGATATTTTGCTCGACGCCGGCAAGGACACGCTGTCGCTGGTGCCGTTTTTGTTGGTGACGTATCTGGCCCTCGAGACCCTGGAGCACGTCGCGGGTGACAGCGTTAACGGCGCCATCAAGCGCGCCGGTGCCGCGGGCCCCGTGGTTGGCTCGTTGCTGGGCATGGTGCCGCAGTGCGGCTTTTCGGCAATGGCGGCCACGCTGTACGCCGGTCGTGTCGTGACCTTGGGCACGTTGGTGGCGGTGTTCCTTTCGACCTCCGATGAGATGCTGCCGCTGTTGCTCGCCGAGCAGGTGCCCGTGCAGACCATGGCGATGCTTTTGGCTTCGAAGGCACTGATCGCGCTGGTCACGGGCTTTATCGTGGACGCCGCCATTCGCGGCTTGCGTCGTAACGCTCGCGCGCATGCGACGATTCGCCGTACCGTGCTGGGAATCGCGGCCAACCCGGCCCACGTGAACTGCGCGCACGACGACCACACTGGCGGTGACATCATCGACGAGGTGGCCGAGGCGGGCGTGAGCGCCGACCACATCCACGAGCTGTGCGAGCGCGACCATTGCGGCTGTGATGAAGACGAGGACGAGCACGAACACGGACATGGCCACGATCACGGTCATGAGGGCGAACATGAACACCATGATGGTCACGGTCACTCCCACTCCCACGAAGGGACGCCTGTCCTGTCGATCATCCGCAGTGCGATCTCGCACACCATACAGGTATCGGTATTCATTTTTCTGGTGACGCTGATTCTGGTCGCCGTGCTCGAGACGTTCGGCGAATCGGCGATTGAGCAGTTCCTGCGCGGTAACGAGACGCTTGCGGTCCTGGGCTCGGCGCTTGTCGGCTTGATTCCCAACTGCTCGGCCAGCGTCGTCATCACGCAGCTGTATCTGGAAGGCGCGCTGCAGCTGGCACCGATGCTCGCCGGCACGCTTATCTCCGCCGGCGTGGGCTACCTAGTGCTATTTCGCACCAACCGCAGCGCCCGCGAAAACGTCGTGTTCCTGATTATGATGTACGCTATCGGCGCGGGCTGGGGTCTCATCCTTTCCGCCGTTGGTCTCTAAGTAGATGTTTGGGATAGGCCGTAAAAACTGGGGTATACCGTAAAATCTACCGCCATGACCTGGGCGTTGGGTGCGCGTCAATCGCCAAAACAAAAAGGTAGATTTTTAGGCATGTCCCAAAAATCTACCTTGTTTAGCGTAACAGCTCGGTGAGGTTGCGTTTAAAGCGGGCGCGATCTTCGCTGGTAAATGCCGCCGGTCCGCGAGTGCGTCCGCCGGCGCGGCGTACCTTCTTTTCCTCGTGGCGAATAAACAGCTGCATGTCGATGGTCGCCTTGTCGTACACGCGCCCGCGCACACCGATTGCGGCGGCATCGCGCCCGAGCACCATGCTCGCCAAGCCAATGTCCTGCGTCACGACCACGTCGCCCGCCTGCAGGCGTTCGACAATGGCAAAGTCGGCGCTGTCGGCGCCCACGCTCACGTCGAGCGTCGTGACCCAAAAGCCGCGTCGCGCGTGCTCGGCATCGCGCGGGTCGTCGCGGCGAATGTGCCGTTCCAGGTTTTGCGTGCTGTTGCCGGCGATAACAACGGCGACGCCCGCCCGCCGCGCGCAGTCAATCGACTCGCGCGTGACCGGGCAGGCGTCTGCATCGATAAAGAGCGTTCGCGGCATCTAGTGCACCAGTTTGCCAAATTGAATAGCGCGAACAATCAGCGTTACGCCAAACACCAGCAGCGCGGCGCCGCTAAAGATGACGAGCATCTTGGCCGACCACAGCGGATAGATAAACACGAACATGCCGGCGATGATGGAGAGTGCACCGCTCAGGATGGCAAGGGCGCGGTTGGACGAAAGCTCGGACTCCAGAATGGACATGACACCTTCGACAATCCAGCCAAAGCCGGCCACGATAACCACCATCGTGGTGAGCGTCGCGGTCGAGAAGGCCTGGTTGCGCAGGATTATGACGCCGCCCAAGATAATGAGTAGGTTGGAGATGATGCTCGTCACGCGCCAACCGGTGGGCAGCAGCGGCTCGAAAATGGCAGTGAACAGTCTGATGGCAGCAGTGATTACAAAGTAAAAACCCAGGACGGTCGTCAAAAAGACGAGGGACTTGGCGGGTGCAAAAAGCAGCGCGATACCAGCAATGAGTGCTAAGACGCCCGTGATGGCGTAGATCCAGCGTACGGCCTTGACGGCTTTGCCCGCCATGCTTTTCTCGTCAAATCCAAACTGGCTCGATTTTTGGTCATCGTTCTTAAAGATGCCCATAATGTCTCCTTTCCGTGCGGCGTAAGCCTTGATCGTTACAACCAGTATCCCCTAAGGGCGCTGACGTATGGGTCGGGGAGGGCGAAACGTAACCCAAAGGCCCCGAATTGTTTCCGTTGTTCCCCACGTCGCGATTTTCTATTCAACAGGTGTAGAACATTGCGGCCCTGTTCGTTATTGCCTACGTTTTAGGTTAGATTTTCCTAAGGACAATTGGCTTGTATTGGGGGTCCCTATGAACGAAGCAGTTCCCGAGGCACCGTCGAGTGTCGAATCGATGGCAAAGCA
>CAUFXK010000058.1 GCA_959596495.1 uncultured Collinsella sp.
CCCAAGATACAAGCGAATTCCCATCGTGGCCGCGCGATCCGCAGGCTGCCGTCAATGGCGCCGCAGTTCCTGCGCTCGGCACCGGCTATCGCCGTATCTTCACTCTCAAGCAACGTGAACTCACGCAAACCGTCGCTTGGCTGGTCGATGGCGTCGAAGCACTCGACCGCTATGGCGTGGATATCCCGGAAGATGCCCGCATACTCGCGCGACGATGCTGGCCGGGAGCCCTGACTATCGTGGTCAAGGCAGCCCCCTGCGTGCCGACCTTTATGCGCGCTGCCGACGACACGGTGGCACTTCGCGCTTCGGCCTCGCCCGTGGTGCAGGCGCTCATTCGCGCCTGTGGCAGCCCCCTTGCCTGCACCAGCGCCAACACGCATGGCGCGCCCGCGCCGGCAAGTTTTATCACGGTGGAGGGTCGCATCCTGGAGGGGGTCGATGTTGCCGTCGACGCCGGTGAGACCCCGTGTCGCGACGCCTCGACCATCGTGTCGTTTCAGCACGGCGAGCTCCAGATCCTGCGCCAAGGCGCACTTCCCGCATCAGAGATCGAACGGGTCCTGTCCGACCCGATGCAATAGAAAGGTTTAAGCGATGTCGTTGAATCTGGGCAGCCTGGGCATGGAAGATGCCTCGTTTGACTTTGGCGGTTCCTACATCATGGCGCTCGACTGCGGCACCACCTCGGTACTTGCGACCATCGTCGACGAGTACGGATGCATCGTCGCGCAGGCACGTCGCAGCGTCAAAACCAGCTTCCCGCGTCCCGGCTGGGTGGAGCAAGACCCCATGGCGGTCCTTGCTAGCCAGATCGCCGTCATGATGGAAGTCCAGTTTAAGAGCGGTATCCACTCCGACCGCATTGCCGCCATCGGCATCTCCAACCAGCGCGAGACCACGGTGGTCTGGGACCGTGTGAGCGGTCAGCCGATCTATAACGCTATCGTATGGCAGTGCCGCCGTACCGCACCTCTGATCGACGAGCTTGTCGAGCAGGGCGCAGAAGGGCTGGTGCGCTCCCGCACGGGACTCACGCTCGACCCGTATTTCTCGGCCTCCAAGGTGCAGTGGATTCTCGACAACGTCGACGGCGCACGCGAAAGCGCGGCGGCGGGCGACCTCATGTTTGGCACCATCGACACCTGGCTCATCTACAACCTCACCGGCGGCCAGGTCTTTGCCACCGACTACACCAATGCCAGCCGCACGGCACTCTTTAATATCCATACGCTCGATTGGGACGACGACCTGCTGGCACTCTTTGACGTTCCACGTTCCATGATGCCCGAGGTTCGCTGGAGCTCGGGCGACTACGGCCGCGTCGCGAGCGACATCATGACCAACATGCCGCCCATCATGGGCGTGGCGGGTGACCAACAGGCGTCGCTGTTCGGCCACTGCTGTTTCCGTCCCGGCCAGACCAAAAACACCTATGGCACGGGTTGCTTTATGCTCATGAACACCGGCGACGAGATCGTCGAATCCAAGAATGGCCTGGTCTCCACCATCGGTATCGCTGCGGACGGCAAAGTCAGCTATGCGCTCGAGGGCTCTATTTTTGCCGCCGGCTCAACGATGAACTGGCTTCGCAACAACATGGGCATCATCTCGAGCGTGAGCGAGTCGGCACAACTCGCCGCTTCGATTAGCGACAACGAGGGCTGCTACTTCGTTCCCGCCTTTGCGGGTTTGGGTGCTCCCTGGTGGGACCCGCATGCTCGCGGTATCGTGTGCGGTCTGACCGGCGCCTCGAGCCGTGCGACCATCGTACGTGCCGCCTGCGAATCCATGGCATATCAGAGCTACGACGTGCTGCGCGCCATGGAGCAGGACGTGGGGCTTTCGATTGAGCGCCTGTCTGTCGATGGCGGTGCCTCGCGCAACGAGTTCATCATGCAATTCCAGGCCGACCTGCTGGATATCCCCGTGCTGCAATGCGAGGCGGTGGAGACCACGGCAATCGGTGCCGCGTACTTGGCGGGTCTTGCCGTCGGCTATTGGGAAGACCTTGAAGAGCTGGAGCAAAATGCCCAGATCGTTAGGACCTTCCTTCCCCATATGTCCGCCGAGCGTCGCGAGCAAAACCTTGCGGGCTGGCGTGATGCAGTCAAGCGCTCGCTCAGTACCGCACAGTAGGGCTGCGATGGGCTGCTCGATACAACAAACCGCTAAACTTATGCATGGCGTGCGGCGGCAACATTGCTGCGCGCCTTGTCAGCAAGGCCGTTTTGCGGCTGCAACGAAAGGGGCAATCAACCCATGACCGTCACCTACGATGCGTCCCGTGTGACGCTTGTCGATCATCCGCTCGTCCAGCACAAGCTGTCGATCCTGCGCGACAAAAACACCGGCACCAACCAGTTCCGTCAGCTCGTGCGCGAACTCGCGCTTTTTGACGGCTACGAGGCCATGCGCGACCTGCCTATGGAAGACGTCGAGGTCGAGACCCCCATCACTACCGCCACGTTCAAACAGCTTGCCGGCAAGAAACTCGCCATCGTGCCCATCCTGCGTGCGGGCCTTGGCATGGTCGACGGTATCCTCGACCTGGTGCCCTCCGCTCGCGTGGGCCACATCGGCATGGAGCGCGACGAGGTCACCCACGAGCCGCACGAGTATTACTGCAAGATGCCCAAGGATATCGACCAGCGCATCTGCCTGGTCGTCGACCCCATGCTCGCCACGGGCGGTTCGGCCGAGATGGCCATCAGCTACCTGCGCGGGCGCGGTGTCAAGGACATCCGCATGCTGTGCATCGTCGCGGCCCCCGAGGGCCTCAAGTCGCTGACCGAGAAGGATCCCGATGTACATATCTATACCTGCGCCATCGACGACCATCTCAACGAGGCTGCCTACATCGTTCCCGGCCTCGGCGACGCCGGCGACCGCATCTACGGCACGCTCTAGTCGCTGGGCTAAACGGCCGCGGCTGCAAATACGAAGAAACGGTGCGCGCGGACGAACAAAAGGCGACCGCGCGCACTCCTGTTAACGGACGTTTTGCCCTGCAGGGTTCGAGAAAAACGTATTACCGTACCTGCGGCATAAAGAAGGTCTTAAGAAAACGAACAGGTGCGTATTAACCGATGCTTTTTCGGTTGTACTTTAGCGATTGGCTCGTACAATAGTCACCAATGTTTGGCGGGAACTGTTCTGTGAAGCGTTAAAAAGGGAAAGTGAGGACGCCAGTGTTTCAGATAGCCGATCTGCTCGCTATCGTTGCAGGCGCCATCGCGGGCGCAATTGCCTTCCTTCCCTTTGTCTTTACGCTCAAGCCGGTTCTTGACGATAAACAGAATGCGGACATGCTCAAGGGTATGGTGAGTCTGGCGGTCTCGGCAATCGCCCTGCTCGTCTTTACCTTGGTTGTGTTTGTGTTGTTCGGAGAGGCATTTCGCATGTTCCTCCTGGGCGAGGCGATCGGCTTCGTGGCCTTTATGGCTGCCTGCACGGTTCGTGTCGTCAAGGCGCTGCGAGATCCTCATGAGGTCGAAAGGTAAGTCGTGGAAATTTTTGAAAAGCTGCCTGATGAGATTAATCATCTGGTCAGCGAGTTCAGCTCCACCCCTGTCGTGGGCGATCTGAGCTGCGGCATCACGCAGTACTCGTTTTGGCTGATCGTCTCCACGATCGTGCTCCTGATCGTCCTGGCCGTGTTCAAGAAGAAGCAGACCCTGGTCCCCAAGGGCTTCTTCGTCAACGGTTTCGAGTACATCATCGAGTACGTCGAGAACGATATCGGCAAGGGCGTCGTGGGTGAGAACTGGAAGAAGCACTTCCCGTTCCTGTGCTCGCTTTTCCTGTTCATCCTGATCAATAACATGATCGGCCTGATTCCGGGAATGAAGCCCGGCACCGGCGCAATCGGCTCCACCGCCGCGCTCGCCATCTTCGCCTTCGTGTACTTCATCTACTACGGATGCAAGGCTCACGGCGTGATCGGCTACATCAAGAGCCTCGCCCCGCAGGGCGTAAGCTTCCCGATGAACGTGCTCGTGTGGGTCGTCGAGCTTTTCTCGACCTTCCTGCGTCTCATCACGCTTGCCGTCCGTCTGTTCTGCAACATGTTCGCAGGACACGTGGTCATGGGCTCGTTCGCCATCATGGCGAGCATGTTCATGCAGCCGCTGCTTCAGCAGGTTTCCGCGGCCCACGCCGTTGGCGCCCTGCCTTCGCTAGCCTGGCTTGCCATCCTCATCCTGATCTATGCGATCGAGCTTGTGGTCGGCGCCATCCAGGCTTACGTCTTCACGGTCCTTACCGCCGTGTATGTCTCCGAGGCAGAGGAGGTCGCGGAGGAGGAGTAGCCTTCCGCTCGCGCCTTAAAGGTAAGCAATTCGTTAAACCGCCGGTGCCCGTACCCATGGAGCCCGGCAGTTATAAAAAAGGTTATCCTGCGTGAAATAAGACACGCACGACAAAGGAGGAATCGTGGGAGTTATCGGTTACGGTCTCGGTGTTATCGGCGCTGGTCTTGCTATCGGCCTGTCTGCTCTGGGTGCTACGGGTGCTATGGCCCGTCAGCCTGAGGTCCAGGGCCGCGTGTTCACCGTCTTCATTATGGGCTCCGCCTTCGGCGAGGCTCTGGCTCTGATCGGCTTCGTTGTCGCGCTGATCGTTAAATAGCACGGAGCGTCAAGTATGAATCTTTCATCCCAGAAGAGCGCGATCGCACTCTCCGCGTCCGCGGCCGCGCTGCTCATGCCGGTTTCCGCGTTCGCCGAGGACGGCGCTGCCGGTGCGGACATCCTCATCCCTAAGATGGCGGAGTTCATCCCGGCGCTTATCGCCTTCCTGATTATCTGGATCGTGCTGGCCAAGGTCGCCCTGCCGGGCATCATGAAAACCATGGAGGAGCGCGGCAAGAAGATCGAGGAGAGCCTCGACGAGGCCGAGAAGACCAAGCAGGAGGCTATCGCCAAGCGCGCTGAGTCCGACTCGATCGTCACCGACGCCCGTCGTCAGGCTGCCGACATCGTTCTCGAGGCCCGTAAGGACGCCGAGTCCGAGCGCGCCCGTATCATCGAGGCTGCTCACAAGGAGGCCGAGGAGATCATCGCCAAGGCCCATACGACCGTCGAGGACGAGCGCAAGTCCATTTACGCCGGTGCCGCGAGCTCCATCGCCGACCTGTCCGTTGCCGTCGCCACCAAGATCGTGGGCGAGGCACTCGAGGACGATGCCGAGCAGAAGAAGCTCATCGAGCGCTACATCCAGGAAGCAGGTAGCCTGAATGCCGACTAGCCGCTATCAGGACAAGGTGCTCGAGACCTACGCGCGCTCCCTTCTGGAAGCCGCTAAGGCCGAGAACCATGTGTTCGAGGACCTCGAGATGATCGAGCGCTTGGCTTCTGCCAGCCCCGAGATCATCGCCGTGCTCGACACCATGTCCAAGCGCGACCAGCTCGACCTTCTTCCCAAGGTGGCAGCTGCCTTTAAGTATGTTGCCGAGGAAGACGAGGATGTAGTGGGCGTGACCGTCACCACGGCGATCCCGCTCGACGACGAGCTGCGTCAAACCATCACTAAGAAATGCGAGCAGGACTTCGGCCGCAAGGTATTCCTTATCGAGCAGGTTGACCCGTCTATCGTGGGCGGCCTGGTGCTCGAGGCCCGCGGCGAGCGTCGTGACATTTCCGTCAAGACGCAGCTGCGCATCGCGCAGGAGACCCTCGCAAACTCTGCTAATTCGTACGGAGGTGAAGCCTAATGTCCGAAACCCTCAATGCCCAGGATATCGCCAAGAAACTGCAGGAGCAGCTCACGAGCCTCTCCGCGACGGTCGATACGCATGAGGTTTCAACGGTCGACGAGGTAGGCGACGGCATCGCGCGCGTCTCCGGCCTCAAGAGCGCCATGGCAGGCGAGCTTCTGGAGTTCAAGAGCTCCGATACCGGTGAGACCGTCTTCGGCCTTGCCCAGAACCTTGACCGTGACGAGGTCGGCGCCGTTCTGTTCGGTGCCGTCGACTCCATCAAGGAAGGCGACGAGTGCCGCACCACTGGCCGCATTATGGATATCCCCGTGAGCCGTGCCATGCTCGGCCGCGTCGTCAATCCGCTCGGCCAGCCCATCGACGGCCTGGGCGACATCGTCGCCACGCACCGTCGCCCCATCGAGTTCAAGGCTCCCGGCGTCATCGATCGTACCCCAGTGTGCGAGCCGGTTCAGACCGGTCTGCTCGCTATCGACTCCATGGTGCCTATTGGCCGCGGTCAGCGTGAGCTCATCATCGGCGACCGTAAGACCGGTAAGACCGCCATCGCCATCGACGCTATCCTCAACCAGCGCGGCAAGGGCATGGTCTGCATCTATGTCGCCATCGGCCAGAAGGCCTCCACGGTTGCCAACATCCGCGAGACCCTCGCTCAGCACGGTGCGCTCGACTACACCATCATCGTTTCGGCCACCGCTGCCGATTCCGCCCCTATGCAGTACATCGCGCCTATGGCCGGTGCCGCTATCGGCGAGTTCTTCATGTACAACGGCGAGGACGGCAAGCCCGCCAGCGAGACCAACCCCGGCGGCCACGTGCTCGTCATCTACGACGACCTGTCCAAGCAGGCTGTGGCCTACCGTCAGATGTCGCTGACGCTGCATCGTCCGCCCGGACGCGAGGCCTATCCTGGCGACATCTTCTACCTGCACTCTCGTCTGCTCGAGCGTGCCGTCAAGATGTCCAAGAAGAACGGTTACGGCTCCATGACGGCACTGCCGATCATCGAGACCCAGGACGGCGACGTCTCGGCCTACATTCCGACCAACGTCATTTCCATTACCGATGGTCAGATCTACCTGCAGTCCGAGCTCTTCTTCCAGGGTCAGCGCCCGGCAGTCGACGTGGGCATCTCCGTGTCCCGCGTCGGTGGCGATGCGCAGACCAAGGCTATGAAGCAGGTTGCCGGCAACCTTCGCCTGGACCTCGCTTCGTACCAGGAGCTCGCTGGCTTTACGCAGTTCGGCTCCGACCTCGACGAGGCTACTCAGAAGCAGCTGACCCATGGTGCTCGCATGACCGAGCTCCTGAAGCAGCCGCGTTACAAGCCGTTTGAGGTTGGCGAGCAGATCGTTACGCTGTTCGCTGGCAACGAGGGCTTCCTGGATGACCTGGAGATCGCCGACGTGCTGCCCTTCCGTGCCGAGCTCATCGAGTACATGGACAATGGCTTTGGTTCGCTGCTCGACAAGGTTCGCGCCAAGAAGATCGATGATGACACCAAGGCTGAGCTCTTGCGCGTCATCGGCGACTTCAAGCAGCAGTTCATGGCCAAGCACCATTCGGATGTTTCTGGATCAGAGGAGAACTAAGCCCCATGGCCAACCTTCGCGACATTAAGAAGCGAATCTCCTCGGTTACCACGACCAAGCAGATCACGCGCACGATGGAGATGGTCTCTACGGCCAAGATCCGTCGTGCTCTCGATCGCTCCAAGCAGGCTGAGCCCTATAAGGAGGCGCTGACCGACGTCATGTTGACGGTCGCCGGCGACGCCTCCTGTTCGGGCACCGATCCCATGCTGCAGAAGCATGAGAGCGTCAAGCATGGCCTGATTGTCGTTATTGCCTCGGACCGCGGCCTTGCCGGCGGTTTCAATACGACGGTGGAGCGCACGGCCGAAAAGCTCGCCGCTTCTTGGGCGAACGACGGCATCGAGTGCGAGATCATCGCGTGCGGGCGTAAGCCGGCCACGTATTTCCGTGACCGCGCAAACGTTGTCATGCACTTTGAGGGCAACTCCTCTGAGCCCGATTTCAATCAGGCCCGCATGATCTCCTCTCATATCTGCGATGCGTATCGTGCCGGTGAGCTTGACCGTGTCGAGCTTGTCTACCACCACGCCAAGAACCGCGTGGATCAGGAGCTTCGCGTCGAGCATCTGTTGCCGCTCGACCCCGAGATGATCGCTATGGCCCACGGTCCGCGTAAGAACGAGACCGACGCCCCTAAGCGCATCTCGTCCACGTTCGAGTTCGTGCCCTCTCCCGAGCATGTTCTCGGCAAGCTTGTGCCGTCTTATATCCTGACGGTCATCTACCAGGCCCTGATCGATTCGGCGGCTGCCGAGCAGGGTGCACGCCGCAAGGCCATGCACTCCGCGACGGAAAACGCCACCGCGATCATCTCGACCCTTACCCGCACGTATAGTCGCGTGCGCCAGGCTTCGATTACGACCGAGATTAACGAGATCGTCGGCGGAGCCTCAGCATTGGAGGAACAGTAATGGCTAATAACACCGTAAAGCTTGCGGTCGAGGAAGCCACCAAGAAGACGACTGCCGGTGATGGTCGCATCGTGCGTATCATCGGCCCTGTCGTCGACGTCAAGTTTGACGGCGCGGTGCCCCCGATCTACAACGCGCTCACGGTCGAGGCCGAGACCCCGATCGGTCATCTGAGCACGATCCTCGAGGTCGAGAGCCAGCTTCCGGGCGGCGTCGTCCGCACGGTCGCCATGTCCTCGACCGACGGCCTGCAGCGCGGCCTCATCGCCACCGATACCGGTGAGCCCATGAAGATGCCCGTTGGCCCCAAGACGCTCGGCCGCATTTGGAACGTCATGGGCAAGCCTGTCGACGGCAAGCCCATGCCTGAGGTGGAGGAGTTCTACCCCATCCACCATGCAGCGCCCCGCTTTGACGAGCTCACCACCAAGACCGAGATCTTCGAGACCGGCATCAAGGCCGTCGACCTGCTCGAGCCCTACATCCGTGGCGGCAAGACCGGCCTGTTCGGCGGCGCCGGCGTTGGCAAGACCGTTCTGATTCAGGAGCTCATCAACAACCTCGCCCAGGAGCACGGCGGCACCTCGGTGTTCACCGGCGTCGGCGAGCGTACCCGCGAGGGCACCGACCTTTATCTCGAGATGAGCGAGTCTGGCGTTATCGACAAGACCTGCTTGGTCTATGGTCAGATGAACGAGCCGCCCGGAGCGCGTCTGCGCATCGGTCTGGCCGGCCTTACCACCGCTGAGTACTTCCGCGATCGCGGCCAGGACGTTCTGCTGTTCATCGACAACATCTTCCGCTTCTCCCAGGCGGGTTCCGAGGTTTCCGCACTGCTGGGCCGTATGCCGTCCGCCGTTGGTTACCAGCCCACGCTGGCAACCGAGATGGGCGACCTCCAGGAGCGCATTACCTCGACCAAGACGGGCTCCATTACCTCCGTCCAGGCTGTCTACGTCCCCGCAGACGACCTGACCGACCCGGCGCCTGCCACGACGTTTACTCACCTCGATGCCACCACGGTTCTTTCGCGTAGCATTTCGTCGCTCGGCCTGTTCCCGGCTATCGACCCGCTTGCGTCTTCCTCCGACGCTCTCGATCCCTCGATCGTCGGCGAGGAGCACTACCGTGTCGCCGTCAAGGTCCAGGAGCTCCTGCAGGAGTACTCCGACCTTCAGGACATCATCGCCATTCTGGGTATGGACGAGCTGTCCGAGGAGCAGCGCCTTACGGTCAACCGTGCCCGTAAGATTCAGCAGTTCCTCTCGCAGTCCTTCCACGTCGCCGAGAAGTTCACCGGCAACCCCGGTGTCTACGTCCGCGTCGAGGATACCGTCCGCTCTTTTGCCGAGATTGTCGACGGCAAGGCCGATGACCTGCCCGAGCAGGCTTTCCGCTATGCTTCCACGATTGAGGACGTGCGCGAGCGCGCCCGCAAGATGGGGGAGAAGTAGGTTATGCGTATCCGCATCGTGTGCCCCGTGAGCTGCGCCTATGAGGGCGACGCTGCGTTTGTGTCGATTCCGTCCACGGATGGCGAGTTTGGCGTCCTGCCTGCTCACTCCAGCGAGATCTGCACGATCGACCGCGGTTACGTTCGCGTTTCCGATAAGGCCATGGGCACTGTCGACCACACGTTTGCCGTGGCCGGCGGCTATGCCCAGGTTGCGGACGATGTCGTGACCGTTCTCGCCGAGCGCGCTTGCGATTTGGCGACCGTCGATGCCGACAAGCTTAAAGCTGATATTCAAGGTTTTGAAGAGAAGCTGGGTAATTTGTCGGAGGATGATGCACGCCGCGCCTACCTCTATAATGAAATCGCATGGTGTAAGCTCAAGCTTGCCCAATAGTCAAACGATTTAGCGTTCGACCATTTGCGAACACATCATGCCCGGGATGGCCCAGCCACCCCGGGCATGCTTTTTGAAAGGGTAGACCTTGGATATTATCCGCGTTGAGGGTGGCCACGCCATCGGAGGCTCCGTGCCCGTCTCGGGCGCCAAGAACTCCGCGCTCAAACTCATGGCGGCAACGCTTCTGGCGCCGGGCAAGACGACGCTGCAGAACGTGCCCGATATTTCCGATGTCCACGTGATGGGCAAGGTGCTCAAGGGCATGGGCGCTACGATCGATGTTCTCGACGAGCACACGCTCGAGATTGATACCTCTCAGGTCGATTCATGGGAGGCCCCCTACGAGCTCGTTGCCAAGATGCGCGCTTCCACCGCCGTCATGGGGCCCCTGCTGGGCCGCTTCCATCGCGCCAAAATTGCCATGCCGGGCGGCTGCAACCTGGGTGCTCGTAAGATCGATATGCACATTCTTGGTCTTGAGGCCCTGGGCGTTGAGTTCGATACCGCCCACGGTTACATCAACGCTAATGCGCCCCAAGGTCTGCGCGGTACCACCGTCACGCTCGAGTTCGCCAGCGTCGGTGCGACCGAGAATCTCATCATGGCCTCTGTGCGCGCACAGGGCACCACGGTTATCGACAATGCCGCCCGCGAGCCCGAGATCGTCGATCTCGCTAACATGCTCAACGAGATGGGCGCCAAGATTGTTGGCGCCGGTACGCCCGTCGTGACTATCGAAGGCGTGGAAGAGCTCCATCCCGTTATCCATCGCGTGGTGGGCGACCGCATCGAGGCCGGTACCTTTATCGTCGCCGGTGCGTTGATGGCGGACGATCGCGGTGTCGATGTCACGGGCTTTTGCCCCATTCATTTGGGCATGGTGCTCAAGAAGATGGAGCTCATGGGTATCGACTGCGAGCGCGTCGAGGATGGCGTCCATGTGAACCGTGCCGAGCGTATCAAGCCGGTCGACATCCAGACGCTTCCGTTCCCCGGTTTCCCGACCGACATGCAGGCGCAGATTATGGTGCTCTCCGCCCTTGCCGACGGCAGTTCCGTTATTACCGAGAACATCTTCGAGAATCGCTTTATGTTTGCCTCTGAGCTGGTGCGCATGGGTGCCGACATTCGTATCGAGAGCCATCATGCCATGATTCATGGCGTCAAGGGCTTCTCGGGTGCACAGGTTACCTCGCCCGATCTGCGCGGCGGAGCGGCCCTCGTCGTAGCGGGCTTGATCGCCGACGGGACGACCGAGGTTTCGGCTATCCATCACATCAAGCGCGGCTACGAGCAGTTTGTCGAAAAGCTGCAGGCGCTCGGCGCGCATGTCGAGCATGCTACCGTCCCCGATCCCGTCATCTACTAATACAGGTTGCCTATGTTTAATAAAAAGCCCCTCGCAGATACCACCACCCGAAGACCCTCAACTGGTGCGCAGGCCAAGATCTACAGTCGCGATAACGTGGCTCGCTATTCCGAGCGCGCTCGCCAACGTCGTCGTAGCCACACGATTCGTCACGTCGCGCTCATTGTCGTGCTTGGCGTGCTGTTGAGTGCCACTACCGCTGCCGGCCTGTGGTTTGCCACCATTATGGGCAAGCTCGGCGATTCTAATGTCATTACCGACAATCTGCGTCGGGTTCTGGTTGACACCGATGAGGCAAAGGATCCGTTCTACGTGCTGCTTCTTGGTACCGACGGCCGTCCGGGCGAGGATACGTATCGTGCCGACTCGATTATCCTGGCACGCATCGACC
>CAUFXK010000059.1 GCA_959596495.1 uncultured Collinsella sp.
TGGGCGGCGGCAAGGGCGGCTCCGACTTTGACCCCAAGGGCAAGTCCAACAACGAAATCATGCACTTCTGCCAGTCCTTCATGACCGAGCTCTTTCGCCACATTGGCCCCAACACCGACGTTCCCGCCGGCGACCTGGGCGTTGGCGGCCGCGAGGTTGCCTACATGTTCGGTCAGTACAAGCGCCTGACCAACGAGTGGACCGGCGTCCTCACCGGCAAGGGTCTCTCCTTTGGCGGCTCGCTTGCCCGTACCGAGGCCACCGGCTACGGTCTGGTCTACTTTGTGGACGAGTACCTCAAGAGCCGCGGCGAGTCCTTCGAGGGCAAGAACGTCGTCGTTCACGGCTCCGGTAACGTCGCTATCTACGCGGTCCAGAAGGTCGCCCAGCTCGGCGGCAAGGTCCTGGCTTGCTCCGACACCCACGGCTGGGTCGAGGATCCCGACGGCATCGACTACACCGTGCTCGAGCATGTCTACAACAAGAAGCGCTCCGGCCACGACAAGGGCGTCACGCTCGCTATGTACGTTGACGAGAAGCCCAACGCCGTGTGGCACGAGGGCGACGGCCGCGGCGTGTGGCAGCTGCCCTGCGACATCGCGCTGCCCTGCGCTCGCGAGAACACGCTGCTGCTCGAGGACGCCCAGGCGCTCGTCGCCAACGGCTGCAAGGTGGTCGGCGAGGGCGCGAACATGCCCACGACCATCGAGGCCACGACCTACTTCCAGGAGAACGGCGTCGCCTTTATGCCTGGTAAGGCTGCCAACGCCGGTGGCGTGCTCGTGTCCGGCCTGGAAATGAGCCAGAACGCCGAGCACCTGTCCTGGACCTTCGAGGAGGTCGACGGCAAGCTCGAGCAGCTCATGCGCGGCATGTTCCACAACGTGGACGACACCGCCAAGGAGTACGGCGAGGAGGGCAACTTCGTCATGGGCGCCAACATCGCCGGCTTCCTGAAGGTCGCCGACGCCATGCTCGCCCAGGGCGTCTGCTAAATCTTCGCTCGACATAGCATTGATAAGGCTCCCAGCTATCCGGCTGGGAGCCTTTTTTATCCCGGAGGACTCCTCATAACTTGCGGTGATATACGTACTGTTTTGCGTTCCAGAACGGCTAATCAGTCCGTATATCACCGCAAGTTATGGATGGGTGGGTGGATTTTGTCCTAAAACGGTGTGCGGCCCCTCGTTTGGTACACTTAAAGGTACTGGACAAGTGAAGAGATGGGGGAGAACGTGCTCAAGTTCGGTACCTACGTCCGTGTTGGAAACGCGGCCGAAGCCTATGAGCTCTTGCAGAAGAACCGCAACAACAAGATTGTGGGCGGCGGCATCTGGATGCGCCTGGGTTCGCGTCGTGTGGCGACGGCGATTGACCTTTCGGCCTGCGGACTCGACAAGATCGAGGAGACCGAGACCGAGTTTCGCATCGGTGCCATGTGTACCCTGCGCCAGCTCGAGCGCCATGCCGAGCTCAACGCGCTTGTCAATCATGTCTTTGAGTTTGCCGTCCACGATATCGTGGGCGTGCAGCTGCGCAACACCGCCACGGTGGGCGGCAGCATTTACGGTCGCTTTGGTTTCTCAGACGTGCTCTCGGCATTTTTGGCGCTCGATTCGTACGTTGAGCTGACGGGCGCCGGCCGCGTGCCGCTCGCCGAGTTCGTGGACATGGGCTATGTGCGCGACGTGATCGAGCACGTCATAGTCGTTAAGCATGACTACCGTGCGAGCTACGAGGCCGTGCGCAAGGCCGCGACCGACTTCCCCTCCCTAAACGTCACCGCTGCCTGGTGGGACAACACCTGGCATGTCACCGTGGGTGCCCGCCCGCTGCGCGCGACCCTGCTGCAGGGCGAGGCGTGCGGCCTGGTGGACGAGCGGCCTTCCGAGGACGAGCTTCGCGCCCTGGCCGCGTCCGTACGCGCGCTGAGCTATGGCACTAACCTGTGGGGCTCGGCCGACTACCGCCGCCGCATCTCGGCCCCGCTGGCGATTCAGGCCGTGCGTCGTGCCGCCGGCATCGAGCTTTCGGCCGCGCTTGCCCGCGAGCTCGAGACCGTGCAAGTGCCTAAGTTTGCCACGGACGAGTATTCCTGCCGCCGCGTGCCCGGCGTCGATTCTAGCGAGGTGCGCTAATGGCTGCCAAACTCATCGATCTTTCCTTTACGCTCAACGGCCGCAAGGTCAAGGTTCAGATTGCCCCCGACACCATGCTCTTTGCGCTGCTGTGCGAGCAGGGTTGTGCATCGGTGCGCTGTGCCTGCGAAACCACCAACTGCGGCCTGTGCACGGTGTGGCTCGATGGCGACCCGGTGCTGAGCTGCTCGGTTCCCGCCGCCCGTGTTGAGGGTCACACCATCACCACGCTTGAGGGCCTTAAGGCCGAGTCCGAGGCACTGGCTCGTGCGATGGCTGCCGAAGGCGCCGAGCAGTGCGGCTTTTGCGCCCCTGGCCTCATCATGAACGTGCTGGCGCTCGCCCGCGCCGCCAAGGAGGACCCGAGCCTCGTCGCCACGCGCGAGGAGCTCTCGCGCCAGCTCGCCGGCAACCTCTGCCGCTGCAGCGGCTACGAGAGCCAGCTGCGCGCCATCGTGCGCTTTCTCAACGAGTCCGGCGTGCAGGTGGGCTTTGAGATGCCCGAGTTGCCGGTCAACGACACCAGTTGCGACGGCGTCGCCTACAAGCAGATTACCCACAAGCAGCCCAAGAAGGACTCGAAGGCCCTGCTCGAGGGTCGTCCGGTCTACACCGGCGATATGGTGCCCGCCGGCGCGCTCATCGTCAAACTCAAGCGCAGCCCCTATGCCCGCGCCAAGATCCGCTCCATCGACACATCGCGCGCCCTGAAAGTGCCCGGTGTCGTGGGCGTTTACACTTACGAGGACGTGCCCAAGCGCCGCTTTACCATCGCCGGTCAGAGCTATCCGCAGCCGAGTCCCTACGACCGCCTGATTCTCGAGAACCTCGTGCGCTACCAAAACGAAGAAGTGGCGATCGTCGCCGCCGAGACCGAGGAGGCCGCCGACAAGGCGCTCAAGCTCATCAAGGTCGACTACGAGGTGCTCGAGCCGCTGCTCGACTTTACCCAGGCGCTCGATAACGACATCGTGGTCCACCCCGAGGGCGACGTGACCTTTATGTTCCCGCAAGGCGGCGACGTTGCTCGCAACCTGGTGTGCAGCGGTACCAGCGATTATGGCGACCTGGACGAGGCCTTCGCCCAGAGCGACATTGTCTTTGAGCGCACTTACACCAGCCAGGCCACGCAGACCGCGCCCATGGAGACCTTCCGCGCCTTCGCGACGACCGACGCGTTCGGGCGTATCTCGGTGACCACCTCCACGCAGGTGCCCTTCCACGTGCGCCGCATGGTCGCGCAGTCGCTCGACATTCCGCAGTCGCAGGTGCAGGTCATTAAACCGCGCATCGGCGGCGGCTTTGGCTCCAAGCAGACGGGCTGCTGCGAGATCTTCGTGGCGTTCGTGACCCAGCAGACCGGCCGTCCGAGCTATTGCTGCTACACCCGCGAGGAGACCATCACTGCGGGCAACTCGCGTCACCAGATGCAGATGACCGTTAAGCTGGGCGCCATGAACGACGGCACCATCACGGCCATCGACCTGCATACGCTGTCCAACGCCGGTGCTTATGGCGAGCACGCTACCACGACGATCGGCCTTTCGGGCCACAAGAGCCTGCCCATCTACAACCACGTGAAGGCGAGCCGCTTTAGCTGGGACGCCGTCTACACCAATACCAACCGTGGCGGCGCGTATCGCGGCTACGGCGCCACCCAGGGCCAGTTTGCCGTGGAGAGCGCCGTCAACGAGCTCGCCGACATGCTGCACATGGACCCTGCCGACCTGCGCCTTAAGAACATCGTGCGCGAGGGCGAGGTCATGCCGCAGTACTACAACGAAAAGCTCAACGCCTGCGCGCTCGACCGCTGCCTGCTGCGCGCGATGGACATGATCGGTTGGCGCGACAAGCCGCTAGCTGTTGACCTGGGCGACCGCGTGCGCGCTCTGGGCTGTGCGCTCACCATGCAGGGCTCGGGCATCTCCAACGTGGATATCGCCGGCATCGACATGCGCCTGGAAGAGGACGGCTTTATTACGCTTTCGACCGGCGCTACCGATAACGGCATGGGTGTCGACACAATCCTGGCGCAGATTGCCGCCGAGGAGCTGGGCGTGGAGAGCTCGCTGATCGTGGTGCGTGGCGTGGACACCGACGTGTCGCCGTTCGACGCCGGCTCGTACGCGAGCTCGGGCACGTACGTGACGGGCCTTGCCGCCAAGAACGCCGCAACCGAGCTGCGTGAGAAGATCTGCGCCAAGGCCGCCCAGATGTGGGACGTGGACGCCGCCGACGTGGTCTTCGATGGCCAGTACGTGCGCCTGTCCGACGAGCGTGCCGCGCGCGAGCAGAACCGCTACCTCACACTGCGCGACTTTGCCAACCTGTGCGTCAAGAACATCGCGGGCGGCGACGCGCTCACCTCGCATGCCTCTGCCTGCCTGCCCGTTTCGCCTCCGCCGTTTATGGCCGGCATTGCCGAGGTCGAGGTCGACAAGGCCACCGGCAAGGTGACTGTGGTGGACTATGCGGCGGCTGTGGACTGCGGTACCGTGATCAACGAGGCGCTCGCGCGCGTCCAGGCCGAGGGCGGCATTGCCCAGGGTATCGGCCACGCGCTCTACGAGATCGTCGAGCATGATGACCGCGGCCGCCTGCGTACCGGCAACTTTATGAGCTACAAGCTGCCCACGCGCCTGGATATCGGCAGCATTCGCGTGGCCTTTGAGCCGAGCTACGAGCCGACGGGTCCGTTTGGCGCCAAGTCGATCGGTGAGGTCGTCATCAACACACCGCTCGCCGCTGTGGCCTCGGCCGTGGCACACGCCACCGGCCACCAGGTTCGCTCGCTGCCGATCACGCCCGAGAAGGCTCTGCTGGGGGAGTAGCGGGTCGGCGAACAAGTCGTAATTGGCGGGGCGGGGCAACTCGCCCCGCCTTTTGCACTCGTGGTGAGGTCGTGAGCCTGTAAAACGTGTGCGTGCGCTTGTCGCTCGTATCTGCTATCATTCCTAATCTGTGCGCTCATGCGGGCGTGGCGGAATTGGTAGACGCGCCAGATTTAGGTTCTGGTGGGATTCCCGTGAAGGTTCGAGTCCTTTCGCCCGCACCAACGCACCCGCGTCGGCTTATGCCCTCGCGACACTTTGTTGCATAAAGGTACCAGCACCTCAGATAAGCTGGGCAGTATGAGGAGGAACGTGTTGAACATCACCGCTTCTGACGTCAAGGACGCCAAGCTCACCGCTACGGTCACCATCCCGGCCGCCGACGTCGACGCCGCGATCAAGAAGGCCTACAAGGAGACCGCCAAGAAGTACCGCTTCCCGGGCTTCCGCGCCGGTAAGGCTCCCCGTCCGGTCATCGACTCTGCTCTTGGCGCCGAGGCTACCCTCGCTCAGGCCACCAACGACCTGATCGCCGCCAACGAGCCCGCCGTCCTCAACGAGCTGGACATCGTCCCCACCAAGAATGGTGACTACAAGGACCTCGACCTCGCCAAGGATCACGAGGACTACACCTACACCGTCGAGTTCTCCCTGCGTCCCGCCGCTGAGCTCTCCTCCTTCGACGCCGTCGAGATCGAGATGCCCCCTGCGGAGGTTACCGAGTCCGAGATCAACAACCAGGTCGAGATGCTCCTCAACTACCGCGCCACCTTCGAGGACGTCGAGGGTCGCGCCGTCGAGGCCGAGGACTACGTCACCGTCGACCTTAAGGCTGTCGAGAACGCCGACAACTTCGCTGCCGAGGGCCGCATGCTCATCGCCGGTAGCGACAGCAACCCCAAGGAGTTCAACGAGGCCCTGATCGGCGCCAACGTTGACGACGTCAAGACCGTCACCTGGACCGACGAGGTCGAGGAGGGCGAGGAGGCCGAGACCCACACCGTCGAGGTCACCGTCAAGGGCATCAAGGTCCGCAACACCCCCGAGCTCACCGACGAGCTCGTCAAGTCCGACTTTGGCTTCGACAGCATCGACGCCATGCGCGACGCCATCAAGATCGAGATCGAGCAGGACAAGGCTTCTCGCCTCCCGGCCGAGAAGGAGAACCGTTGCGTCTCCGCTCTCGCCGAGCGCCTGCAGCTCGAGGAGATGGACGCCGACTACGAGCAGTCCGTC
Organism: uncultured Collinsella sp.; assembly: GCA_959596495.1. Lineage (GTDB taxonomy): Bacteria > Actinomycetota > Coriobacteriia > Coriobacteriales > Coriobacteriaceae > Collinsella. Next base: position 6,206 of record CAUFXK010000059.1, read on the forward strand.
TTTGAGGAGCTTGGCCAGAACTTCCTGTCCAACCTCGCTGCCCGCGGCATGACGCTGGACACCTGGCTGCCCGCTTCCGGCCTGACCATGGAGCAGTTCATCGGCGACCTGCACAAGCAGGCCAACGACGTTGCCCGTGAGTCCCTGGCTCTCGACGCCCTTGCCCGCGAGCTCAAGATCGAGGTCACCGAGGACGACATCAACGCCGAGTTCGAGAAGGCCGGCGTCAAGGACGTCGAGGCTTCCAAGGCCGAGTTCATCGCCGATGGCCGCATGCCTGCCGTCCGTGAGTCCATCCGTCGCTCCAAGGCCGTCGACCACCTGGTCGAGAACGCCAAGGTGACCGAGGTCGACGAGACCGCCAAGGACGCCGAGTAATTCTCGCCACCTTGCCCGCGAGCGCATGCCTGCGCCCGTGATGGGGTAAAGTTATACACCGGTTATCCGGTTGCTTCGTACGGTGCCAGCCAATGCATAGCATGCGGGCACCGTACGTTTATCTAGAACCAATTTGGTCCGTAAGAGAGAAATGGAGATGCGTATGATCGCTAAGTTCGATTCCGCCCTCGTGCCATACGTTATCGAGCAGACGCCGCGCGGCGAGCGCAGCTACGATATCTATTCGCGCCTGCTCAACGACCGCATCATCTTTTTGGGCGAGGAGATTAACTCCGTCAGCGCCAACCTGGTCGTTGCCCAGCTGCTGCATCTTGAGAGCCAGGATGCTGAGAAGGATATCTCGCTTTACATCAATTCGCCCGGTGGCGAGGTCTACTCCGGCCTTGCGATTCTTGACACCATGAACTTCATCAAGCCGCAGGTCTCCACCATCTGCGTCGGTATGGCCGCGTCTATGGCCGCCGTGCTGCTTTCGGCCGGCGCCAAGGGCAAGCGCTTCTGCCTGCCGCACTCCAAGGTCATGATTCACCAGCCCAGCGGCGGTGCCCAGGGCCAGCAGACCGAGATCGAGATCGTGGCCGAGGAGATCAAGAAGACCCGTCGCGAGCTCAACCAGATCCTGTCCGACGCCTCGGGCCAGCCCATCGAGAAGGTGCAGGCCGATACCGAGCGCGACAACTACTTGACCGCTGCCGAGGCCCTCGACTACGGTCTGATTGACCGTATCGTCACCTCGCGCGACCTCGCCGCGAAGGACGCCTAGGATGGCCGGTAACATGCAGGACAACTTCGACGAGAACGGCAACCCCATCCGCTGCTCCTTCTGCGGAAAAGAGCAGGGCCAGGTTCGCCGCCTTGTAAAGGGTCCGACCAACATCTTTATCTGCGACGAGTGCGTTGCCGCCTGCTCCGAGATCCTTGAGGAGTCGCTGGCTTCGGACTTTATGGACGCTGCCCGCAACGGCAAGCTGCCGGGCTTTCTCAACGACCACGGCCAGGCTTCTGGGCAGCCCGCCGTGGACCCCGAGGCCGAGGGCTTTGAGCTCGAGGACGACCGCCAGGTCATCACGCACGTGCCGACGCCGCACGAGATCTATGACGAGCTTTCGGCCTATGTCATGGGTCAGGAAGACGCCAAGCGCGCCATGTCGGTGGCCGTTTACAACCACTATCGCCGCGTGATCGAGGGCGGCGCCGCGGTGTCTGCCTTTGACGATGGCATGGGCTCGCAGTTCGATGACGATATGGATGAGGTAGAGCTCGCCAAGTCCAACATCCTGCTGCTCGGTCCCACCGGTACCGGTAAGACCCTGCTCGCCCAGACGCTCGCGCGCATCCTCGAGGTGCCGTTTGCCATTGCCGACGCCACCGCGCTTACCGAGGCTGGCTACGTGGGCGAGGATGTGGAGAACATCCTGCTCAAGCTCATCAACGCTGCCGATGGTGATATCGAGCGCGCTCAGGTGGGCATTATCTACGTGGACGAGATCGATAAGATCGCCCGCAAGGCAGAGAACCTCTCCATCACCCGCGATGTTTCGGGCGAGGGCGTTCAGCAGGCACTGCTTAAGATTCTTGAGGGCACGGTGGCAAGCGTTCCGCCCACCGGCGGCCGTAAGCATCCCCAGCAGGAGCTCCTGCAGATCGACACGACCAACATCCTGTTTATCTGCGGCGGTGCCTTTGTGGGTCTGGACAAGATCATCGCCGATCGCGTGGGCAACAAGGGCGTGGGCTTTAACTCCGAGATCGCCGGCCCCACCTCGGTCGACGAGAACGACCTGCTGCGTCAGGTGCTCCCGCAGGACCTCAACGCCTTTGGCATGATCCCGGAGTTTGTGGGACGTACGCCCGTTGTCACCCAGACGCAGGCGCTCGACGAGGACGACCTGGTGTCGATTCTGACCGAGCCCAAGAACGCCGTGGTGCGCCAGTACCGCAAGATGTTCCAGCTCGAGGACGTTGAGCTTGAGTTTGAGGAAGCGGCCCTGCACGAGATCGCCCGCATGGCGCTCGCCCGCAAGACCGGTGCCCGCGGCCTGCGCGCCATCTGCGAGGACGTGCTGCAGCAGACGATGTTCGACCTTCCCAGCGAGGAGGGCGTCGCCAAGGTTGTCGTAACCGAAGCTGCCGTAAAGGGCGAAGAACAGCCCCAACGTATCTACGGCTAAACCAGCCAAAAACGTGCTTGCAAATAGCCTCCGACCACCTGCGGTCGGAGGCTATTTTATATATACGCAATAACCCCAACTACCTGTGTTATTCTGTGTGTTTGTTTAAGCCTCAGCGAAGACATATCAGACTGAAGTAATCGATACCTAAGGGGAGGAATGTAGGCCCGATTTTCGTAGATTCCGCACGAGCCGAAGACCACTTAATGTGGTCTTCGAGCGAGCCCAGGACTTGACCGAGCGAAAATCGGGCCTACATTCCTCCCCGATGGGCAAGGGAGAGATATATGGAAGAAATGCCCAAGAACTACGATCCGTCGACCAACGAGCCGGCGATCCTGCAGAAGTGGCTCGACGGCGGCTACTACAAGCGCCGTGAGGGCGTGGGCGACTGCACCGTCACCATTCCGCCTCCCAACGTGACCGGCAAGCTCCACATGGGTCACGCCACCGACGACTCCATCCAGGACGCCATCATCCGTATGGCCCGCATGCGCGGCAAGTCCACGCGCTGGGTGCTCGGCACCGATCACGCCGGTATCGCCACGCAGACCAAGGTCGACAAGAAGCTCAAGAGCGAGGGCATCAGCCGCCTGGAGATTGGCCGCGACAAGTTTGTCGACGCCTGCTGGGACTGGACCCACGAGTACGGCGGCATCATCGTCGAGCAGATCAAGCGCATGGGCTGCTCCGTCGACTTCGATAACGAGCGCTTTACCATGGACGAGGATTACGCCCAGGCCGTGCGTAAGGTCTTCTGCGACTGGTACCACGACGGCCTGATCTATCGCGGCAAGCGCATCGTCAACTGGTGCCCCAACTGCACCACCGCCATCTCGGACGACGAGGCCGAGTATAAGGACGAGAAGGGCCACCTGTGGCACCTGCGCTACCCGTTGACCGAGCCGGTCAACGGCCAGGACTACATCGTCGTCGCCACCACGCGCCCCGAGACCATGCTCGGCGACACGGGCGTTGCCGTTTCCCCGAAGGATCCCGAGAAGGCCGCCTTCGTGGGCAAGACCGTCATGCTCCCGATCGTCAACCGCGAGATTCCCATCTTTGAGGATTGGCATGTCGATGCCAACTTCGGTTCCGGCTTCGTTAAGGTCACCCCGGCCCACGACCCCAACGACTACGCCATGGGTCAGGCCCACGACCTGCCGCAGATCAACATCTTCGACGAGCACGCGGTGGTCGTCGAGGGTTACGGCGAGTTCACCGGCATGAGCCGCGACGAGTGCCGCGAGGCCGTCATCAAGTGGTTTGAGGAGCACGACCTGCTCGATCACGTCGAGGACCTCGATCACTCCGTCATGCATTGCTACCGTTGCGACTCCGCCCTGGAGCCGTGGCTGTCTGAGCAGTGGTTTGTGGCCGTCGACAAGCTCAAGGGGCCGGCGCTCGACGCCGTCAACTCCGGCAAGGTCACCTTCCACCCCGCGCGCTGGACGCAGACCTACACCACCTGGATGGAGAACCTCAAGGACTGGTGCATCAGCCGCCAGCTGTGGTGGGGTCACCGCATTCCCGTGTTCTACTGCGAGGACTGCGGCTGGGAGGACGCCCTTACCGAGGACACCGACGTGTGCCCCAAGTGCGGCGGCCATCACGTGCATCAGGACGAGAACGTGCTGGACACCTGGTTCAGCTCGCAGCTGTGGACCTTCGCCACGCAGGGCTGGCCGCAAAAGCCGGAGCTGCTCGAGGGCCATCACCCCACGACGGCTCTCGTCACCGCGCGCGACATCATCGCGCTGTGGGTCGCCCGCATGGTCATGAGCTCGCTGTACTTCCTGGACGAGGTGCCGTTTAAGGACGTCGTCATCTACCCGACGATCCTTGCCAAGGACGGCAGCCGCATGTCCAAGTCCAAGGGCAACGGCGTTGACCCCATGGATCTCATTGGTATGTACGGCGCCGACGCCATGCGCTACAACCTGCTCACGCTGTGCACCAACAACCAGGACGTTAAGTTCGACGCGAACATCGACAAGAAGACCAAGAAGCTCATCGACAGCCCGCGCACCGACCAGGCCAAGTCGTTTGTGACCAAGATCTGGAACGCCAGCCGCTTCCTGCTTATGAACATGGAGGGCTACACGCCCGGCGAGCCCGTCGTGGTGACGCCGGCCGACGCCTGGATGTTCAGCCGCTTGGCCAAGGCCGTCAAGATGATCACCGAGGGCATTGAGAACTACACCTTTGGCGACATGGCCCGTGGCGTGCAGCAGTTCTTCTGGAACGAGGTCTGCGACTGGTACGTCGAGGTCACCAAGGCCCGCCTGAAGGGCGAGGGCCGTCTGCAGGCTCAGCGCAACCTGATCTTTGTGCTCGACACCTCCATTCGCCTGATGCACCCGCTCATGCCGTTTGTCACCGAGGAGATCTGGGACAACATGCCGGCGAGCGTGCTCGATCTGGACGCCGAGGGCAACGTGAACCGCGCCGAGGCGCTCATGATCGCCAAGTGGCCCGAGCCCGCTGACTACGCCAAGTACGTCGACGAGCCTGCCGAGCGCGCGTTTGAGCTGTGCCGTACCGTCGTGTCTGCCGCTCGCGCCACGCGTTCGCGTTATCGCTTGAGCCCCAAGGCCGAGCTCGACGTGGTCGTGCGCGCCGGCGCCGAGGACATCGAGAAGCTCGAGAGCCTGCGTTCGACCATCGAGCCGCTGGCGAACACCGCTTCGCTGGTCATGGGTACCGATGTCGAGAAGCCGGCTGCGAGCATCGCCGTGGTCGATAGCGGTGCCGAGGTCTTTGTGGTGCTCGAGGGCAAGGTTGATCTTTCGGCCGAGAAGGCACGCCTGGAGAAGGAGATCGCCGCGGCGCAGAAGGAGCTCGCCGGCTGCGAGAAGACGCTGGCCAACGAGGGCTTTGTGGCCAAGGCCGCGCCCGCGGTGGTCCAGAAGAAGAGGGACCGTGCAGCTGAGCTCAAGGAGATCCTGG
>CAUFXK010000060.1 GCA_959596495.1 uncultured Collinsella sp.
AGCATATCGAACGAAAGGCAATTTGCATGAATGACTTTATGAAGGGTCGCAATGGTGCCGATGAACTTACCATCGTGATGGGTTTTGCCGGCATTGTCATCGCGATGATCGGATCGATAGCCCGAATCCAGTGGCTCAGCTGGATCGCTATCGCCGTCATCGTGATTAGCGTGCTGCGCGGCCTGTCCAAAAACATCGACGCACGTCGCAAGGAGAACGAGGCCTTTGTCGCCGCGACCGCGAACGTCCCCGGCTTGGGCAAGTTCGTCTCCAGCTTGGGCGGTGGAACTGCAGCGGCCGGCACCTCGCGCGCGGCTGGAACGAGCAAGGAAGACTTTGAGCGTGCCAAGCGCACGGCCAAGAAGATGTGGAAGGGCCGCAAGACCACGGCATACCTCAAGTGCCCCAACTGCGGCCAGATGCTCTCCGTCCCCAAGGGCAAAGGCAAGATCCGCGTCACCTGCCCCAAGTGCCACGCCAAGATGGAAACCCGCTCCTAGCGCCCGCACGCGGGACAAATTAATCAGGTTTGTTTGTCTCAAATCTTAAGTATTTGTTCGATAAAAAGCCGAGGCCTCGTGTTGAGCCTCGGCTTTTTGTATGCGGCAACGGAGCTGCACCTTTGTCACACCTACGCCACGCCGTCGCGGGCCAGCTCCTCGGCAAGCGCTTCTGCAGGCATGGCCATAATCGTGTCGAGCTCGGCGTCCACCTCGGGAATACGTTTCACCTTGAGCTTGCGTACCAGATCACCGCGACACATCACATGCGTCGGCTCACGCAGAGCGCACAGGTCATCGAGCGGATTCTTGCGCGTCACCAGGATATCGGCGGCCTTGCCGCACTCGATCGTACCGGTCTCGCCGCCCAGCCCCAGGAGCTCGGCATTGACCTGCGTGGCCGTATGCAGCGCAAAGGCGTTGCTCACGCCCACGTACTTGGCAAAATAGGCCACCTCGCGCCACATGTCGTACTGCGTCACGAACGGGCAGCTTGAGTCCGTGCCCAAGCCCACCTTAACGCCGGCATCCAGCGCCGCACGAGCACTCTCGATAATGCCCGAGCACACGATGTCGCCGTTCTTCTTTTGCGTGTCAGTCGAATGGGTCTTCTCCGGATCGAGCAACACAAACGGCAGCGCCGGGCTGATAGTGCAGGTAACGCTGGGCGCACGTCCCTCGAGCTGCGTGCCCGCGGCGCCACGGTACAGCTCCAGGATCTCGGGCGTCATCGGGGCACCGTGCTCGATCGTGTCGACCCCGGCCTCAAGCGCGGCCTTCACGCCCTCGGTGCTCTCGACATGAGCCATAACCGGCAGGCCCACCTCGTGCGCCGCCTTGCACGCCGCCGCGGCAACCTCCACCGGCATACGCAGCACGCCCGGCTCGCCCACCTCGGTCGCATCGAACACACCGCCCGTTACGAACAGCTTAATGACGTCGGCGCCGCGCGCATACAGGTCTCGCACCTGCTCGGCTGCCTCGACGGGGCTGTTGGCCACCTGGGCGAACAAGCCCGCGCCATGGCCGCCCGGCACCGTGACGCCCGTTCCCGGCGCCACCAGGCGCGGACCCTGATACTTGCCGGCGTCGATAGCGTCGCGCACGGCAATGTCGGCAAACAACGGGTCGCCCGCGCCGCGCACCGTGGTCACGCCGCTTGCCAGCTGCTGCTGGGCACTGCCCTTGAGGATGCGGCAGACGATGGCACGGCCCACGGGATTATCGAGTTTCTTCATCAGCGCTCCCGCATCGCCGGCCGAGACAGGCTTGCCCGAGCCGCACAGGTGCACGTGCATATTGATGAGACCGGGCATGAGATACGCACCACCCAGGTCGATAACCTCGGCACCTGCAGGCGCCTGCGCCACAGCACTCGGCCCCATCCAGGTGATGACGCCGCGCTCAACAGTCACGGCCATATCGGGTTGCGGCTCCATATGTTCCGAACCATCCAGAATGGTCGCATTGATAAACAACGTGGAACGATCGGCAGATGCCATATCGAGCTCCTCCCTCACGATTAACTTGAACATTTGTCCATTATCGCCCAGTCCCGCCGGATTGCCGCAGACGCATCGGTTAACGGAAGGAAGAGGGGATGTGGGGGGACGGAATACGTTGCAGTCCCACCCCGGCGACACCAGGGAAATGTCTCGATCTGTAACAAGTACGGGGTTATTGGGCCCCTTGATGTTACAGATCAAGACATTCGGTCGACGTTTCGCCGGTTTGTCTCGATCTGTAACAATTACGAGCTCAAACAGCCTCTAACCGTTACGGATCGAGACAAAACCTCTCAGCGCCCATACCACTGGCATCTCCACTCCTCAGCCAATTCAACCTGCCGAGGAATACCCGCCAGCCTCATTTTCTCGACCAGCTTCCCCGGGTCTTTGAGTTCATCAAACGTAAACCGAAGCACCTTATGCCCGAGCATTGTCAGATGAGATTCCCGCTGACGCTCTGCCACGAATGGGTCGACCGACTCCCGACCCTCGCTGTTCTGCAAGGTGTACTTCCCCTTTCCGTCGAGCTCGCCGATGACACATGTCCCGTCCTCGAGCCGCCAAAAATAGTCGACGCGAAACACTTGGCTCTGATCAAGCGGGTCGCGAAACTCCACCTGCAACTCTGGCACCGGAAAACCGTATGCAATAAAGAACGCCCGAAAGCGAGACTCGCCGCCGTTTTCGGACAAGCCGTCCGCATATGACGCAATCACTTGCGCCCTGCGATACCCGCGCCTGCCCTCGCAATCGGAGCGGAGACACTCGCACAGGTCATCGCGCGATACGCCCCTTGCCCTCAATGCAGAATCGGCAATCGCCAACCCGTAGGAGAACGGCGCACGCAGCAAGCAATCCTCCACCGTGCGCCAAAACGACGTCGCCTGCACGCCGTCGACTTGTTCAAGTGCGCCCGCCGCCTGCGGACGCAACAGCCGACATCCTGCACTCAGCGGCACCGAGCAACCTGTCATAACAAGATATCGTGGCCCAAGCAGATCATTCGGCACCTCCAGACCCCACAAAAGTGCCGCGTCATAACCCCAAAACGCCCAATCGGGATGAAACTCTGCAAGCCCTTTGATGGTACGCAGCGCTCGCTCCGCCGGCGTCAGTACACCCCAATCATGTTGAAAGCAGAACAAATACGGCTCGGACTCCGCAATATCATCGGTTCCCACATGACGCCGTAGCCACATGAGCTCGGCATTGTCATGCGTTGCGAGCAGCGCACCTTGCTCGGTCGCCTCCGTGAGTCGCGCGAGCATCCTATTCCGCGCCAACGTGTTGCGAGTCGTATGCTTGTGCTTGAAAACGGTATTAGGCACTTCCATCACCACCACATCGGACAAATGGACCATCGTCACCGTTGCCTCCGCCGACAAACGTCTTGATCTGTAACAAGAAGACCGATTTTTGGACTGTAGATGTTACAGATTGAGACATTCCCCCAGCCAGGTGACAAACGTCTCGATCCGTAACAGTAAGACGTTCTCCAGACCCCTAAACGTTACAGATTGAGACAAACCAGCGGCGCCCAAGCATTCGTCTCGATCCGTAACAGGTAGACCGGTTTTTTGTCCCCAAACGTTACAGATCGAGACATAAAGGCAGAAGGCGAGGCAGGCGACAACCGCCCATCCCCTACTCCCATTCTTGCTCGTAAATATTGAGCGACTTTACGTAACGCCCCTGGGCGCCCATGATGTCGCGGACCAGACGCAAGAAGAAGCTGATGCACGAGGCGTCAAAGCCGTCCTGCAGGTCCTCGGGATGCACCGCACCCGGCCCGTCGACCGCCGTGTCGTTCAGGTGCGCGATGTCATACAGGTAGAGCTGTCCCGCCGTAAGCCAGACATCGTCGACGCAGGCGAGGCGCACCGCAATCGCGCCGTCACTCCAGTGCTCCTTCTGCACGATATGCGGATCGTAGACATCAAAGCGATGATCGGTGCGCGTGTCCTTCAGCACGACCATGCCGGACGCAGGATCCTTGTCCAAAATGCCAAAGCGCGAGAAATACTGCGTGTCGCGTACCTGCTCGAGCCGCTTGAGCGAGGCAGGCGAAAGCGATGCCGGCGGCTCGTCAACATATAGCTCGAGCAGCGTTTTGCCATGGCGATAGGGGCGCTCAAACAGCAGCCAATCGGTAAACGCCATGTTGTAGGCCATGATTTCGTTTTGCGAAGGCTCGGTGCAATAGCTGAGCCACGGGTCGACAATGATCTCGAACTGTTCGCGCGCCGGCTCCAGGAATTGAAACTTCCGCAGCATCCAAAAGTGAGCCATGTCGGCAATATCGTTGCCGACGGCTTCAGCCAGCTCTGCTCGGTCAAAAGCGTGGTCAGTCATGGCATCCTCCTCAAACTGATGGACCTCAATTTGAGCTTACGAGGAGGGTGGGCAGCCACGACCAGCGCGGGCAAAATAGGCCTCCGGCTGCAAACCAGATGCTGACCAAACACTTGACGAAAAGCTTGACCGAAAATGCGCGCCGCAACAAAACCGCAGGTAAACATCGACGGCCAACCCGCCCTTTTGAGCCAGATGCCCGCAGCAACCACAGAAACAACAGGTGACCACAGCCCAAGAAGTCGACAAATGAACGCCCGTACGTCGACAAACGAGCAAACTGCTCGCAAATCCGCAAGGAGTGTCCCCGAATGCCGACAGAAAAGGAACGTCCCTAACTGTCGGCACTTAGGGACGTTCCTTTTGTGCCGGCAGTTAGGGACAGCCCTTGCCGATTCGATTGTTGAATATCTCCGTGACTACTTTACAGTTCCAGCGCGTCGGCGACTTCGGCAGCGCAGGCCAGGGCATCGGCCATGGCACTCACCACGAGCGAGCTGCCGTTGCGGGCATCACCCGCCACATACACCGGCGCGGCATCCGCGGCGACACCCTCCGTGCGAGCCGCGAGATGCGAGCCCTCGGCAGCCATCACCGGCAGCGGACGACCAGCGGTGGCAACAGGCACGCTCACCGCATCGAACACGCCGTGCTCCGGACCCGTAAAGCCGCAGGCGATGAGCACCAGCTGCGCCGGCACCTCGTGCTCGGAGCCCGCGATGCGCTCGGGCTTTCCCGCCGACCAGTCCAGATCGACCACGCGCAGGCCCGCGGCCGCGCCCTTCTTGTCCAGCAGCACCTCGAGCGTATCCACGCCCCAGGCACGCATCTCGCCGCCCATGGCAGCGATGGCCTCCTGTTGACCATAGTCGGTCTTCTTAACGTTGGGCCACTGCGGCCAAGGGTTGCTCGCCGCACGCTTATCGGGCGCGGCCGGCAGGAACTCAAACTGGCGCACGCTGCGCGCACCCTGGCGCACCGCAGTACCCACGCAGTCGTTGCCGGTATCGCCGCCGCCAATGACCACAACGTCCAGGCCGCGCGCGTTCACCGCGGGTTCACCGCCGTCGAGCACCGAGACGGTCGAAGCCGTCAGGTAGTCCACCGCGTACACCACGCCCGGAGCATCCACGTTCGCAGCCGAAAGACCGCGGGGCGCACGAGCGCCGGCAGCCACTACGACGGCATCAAAGTCATCGAGCTCGGCCGCCACCGCAGGGTTCGTAACGTCAGCGCCCAGCTCAAAGACAATACCCAGCTCGCGCATAAGTGCCACGCGGCGCTCGACCACAGACTTCTCGAGCTTCATGTTGGGAATGCCGTACATGAGCAGGCCGCCCGGGCGGTCGTCACGCTCAAACACCGTCACGCGCGCGCCGCGACGCGTGAGCTCCCACGCAGCCACCAGGCCAGCCGGGCCAGAACCAACCACGGCGACCGAGGGCGCGTCCTCCCCTGCCGGCTCAAAGCGGCGCGGGCCACCGTTTGCCCACTCGTGGTCGCTGATCGCGCGCTCGTTATCGTGGATCGTCGTGGGCTGGCCGTCGACCGAACCCAGGTTGCACGCGGCCTCGCACAGTGCCGGGCACACGCGACTCGTGAACTCGGGCATGGGCGAGGTGAGCGACAGGCGCTCGGCAGCCTCGTCCCAGCGACCGCGGTACACCAGCTCATTCCACTCGGGAATCAGGTTGTGCAGCGGGCAGCCGCTCGGGCGCGCCTTGCCAAAGCTCGCGCCCATCTGGCAAAACGCCACGCCGCACATCATGCAGCGGCTCGCCTGGGCACGACGTGCATCGTCATCGAGCTCCACGTACAGCGGATCAAAATCATGGCTGCGCTCCTCCACGGGGCGCAGCTCGTGGGCCACGCGATCGATATCAAGAAAAGCACCGGGCTTACCCATGGCACTTACGCCTCCTTCTTAGTCGAAGCAGCAGAGCTAGCAGCCACGGACGCAGCGCCCGCAGCACCGCCCGCAGCATCAAAGCGAGCGACATCCGCGGCACTCGCGCGACCGGTCACAATGTCAAACGCCAACTCCTCGGCCTGCGCATGCGACTTGCCCACGGCCTCGCCCGCGGCGACAATCGCCAGCACGCGCTCGTACTCGGTCGGAATGACCTTCACAAAGTGCTTGCTCATCGTCTCAAAGCTGTAGAGCAGCTTAATGCCGCGCGGACTCTGCGTCGCGTCCACGTGTTCCTGGATGAGCTCGCGAATCTGCGCCAGCTCGCCGGCCGTCGGGGCCTTGAGCTCAACGCTCTCGTGGTTCACGCGGGCATCGAGCGCGCCGTACTGGTCAAAGACATAGGCCACGCCACCCGTCATGCCAGCGGCGAAGTTCTGCCCGACCTCGCCCAGGACGAGCGCCAGACCACCCGTCATGTACTCGCAGCCATGGTTGCCGCAGCCCTCGACCACCACGGTGGCACCGGAGTTGCGCACGGCAAAACGCTGGCCGGCCAGACCGTTAATGAAGCCGCGACCGCTCGTGGCGCCAAAGAACGCAACGTTGCCCACGATGATGTTCTCGTCGAACTTGTAGGTCGCATGCGGGTTGGGGCGCACCGACACCTCGCCGCCCGAAAGGCCCTTGCCAAAGTAGTCGTTGGCGTCGCCGCACACGTTGAGCGTAATGCCACGCGGCAGGAAGGCGCCAAAGCTCTGACCTGCCGAACCATCGCAATCGATGGTGATGGAGCCGGCGGGCAGGCCCTCGGGATGCGCCTTGGTCACCACGTTGCCCAGGATAGTGCCCACGCAGCGGTTGACGTTGGCGATATCGGCGCGGAAGCGAATCGGACGCAGGTGCGCACGGGCATCGGCCGTATAGGGCACAAACAACGTGGAGTCGAGCGTCTTGTCAAGCTCGCTGTCCGCGGCCATCTGCGGCAAGAAGTGGCGACCGTCGGCACCCGGGATATGGGCACCGAACTCGCAGGTCGCGCTCGCCAGCACGGGCGACAGATCGAGCAGATTGGCCTTGCGGTTGTCCGGGACCTCGATCTGGCGCAAGCACTCGGGATGGCCGACCATCTCGTCGACGGTGCGGAAGCCCAAGCTCGCCATGACCTCGCGCAGCTGCTCGGCAACAAAGAGCATAAAGTGCTCGACATGCTCGGGCTTGCCGCGGAAGCCGCGACGCAGGCGACAGTTTTGCGTCGCGATGCCGGCGGGGCAGGTATCCTGCTGGCAGTCGCGCTGCATAAGGCAGCCCATCGAGATGAGCGGCATGGTCGCAAAGCCAAACTCCTCGGCGCCCAGCAGGCAGGCGACGGCAACATCGGTGCCGTCCATGAGCTTGCCGTCGGCCTCGAGCACCACGCGTGAGCGCAGGCCGTTTTGCAGCAGCGTCTGCTGGGCCTCGGCAAGGCCGAGCTCCAGCGGCAGGCCGGCGTGCCAAATGGAATCGCGCGCCGCGGCACCCGAGCCGCCATTGTGGCCGCTGATCAAGATCTTGTCGGCGGCACCCTTGGCCACACCGGTGGCGATGGTGCCGACGCCGGCCTCACTGACCAGCTTGACCGACACGCGCGCGCCGGGGTTGGCGTTCTTAAGATCGAAGATAAGCTCCGCCAGGTCTTCGATAGAGTAGATGTCGTGGTGCGGCGGAGGCGAGATCAGGCCGATGCCGGGCGTGGACTGGCGGACCTCGGCAATCCAAGGGTAGACCTTCTTGCCGGGCAGGTGGCCGCCCTCGCCGGGCTTGGCGCCCTGGGCCATCTTGATCTGAATCTCGAAGGCGCTGCACAGGTAGCGGCTCGTCACGCCAAAGCGCGCACTTGCAACCTGCTTGATCGCGGAGTTCTTGGAATCACCGTTGGCCAGCGGGGTCTCGCGACGCGGGTCCTCGCCGCCCTCGCCCGAGTTGGAGCGTCCGTGCAGGCGATTCATGGCGATGGCCATGCACTCGTGCGCCTCTTTGCTGATGGAGCCGTACGACATGGCGCCGGTGTTAAAGCGGCGGACGATGTTGAGCGCGGGCTCGACCTCGTCGAGCGAAACCGGCGTGCGGCCGCTGGCATTAAAGTCGAGCAAGTCGCGCAGGCGCACGGCACGGCCGGTACGGTGCAGACGGGCACTGTACTCCTTAAAGGTGTCGTAGCTGTCCTCACGGCAGGCGGTCTGGAGCAGGTAGACGGTCTGAGGGTCGATCAGGTGATCCTCGCCGCCGAGCGGGCGCCACTTGGTCAGACCCAGCGTGGGCAGCTGATCGGGAGCCGGGCTCTTAAGGATAGCGAGCGCGGCGTCGTAGCGCTCGTTTTGCTCGCGCTCGACGTCCTCGACACCCATACCGCCCACACGGCTCACCGTGCCGGCGAAGTACGCGTTGACGAACTCCAGCGTAAAGCCCACGGCCTCGAAGATCTGCGCGGAGTGGTAGCTCTGCACCGTAGAGATGCCCATCTTGGACATGATGGAGACGATGCCGGCGGTCGCAGCCTTGTTGTAGTTGGCGATGCCCTGCTCGGCCGTCACGTCCAGGTCGCCGTGTGCCGCCAGATCGCGGATGCACGCGTGTGCGTTGTACGGATAGATGCCGCTCGCGGAGTAGCCCACCAGTGCCGCAAAGTCGTGCGGAGACACGGCGTCGCCGCACTCCACCACGATGTCGGCAAAGGTACGCACGCCGGCGCGAATCAGGTGGTTGTGCACGCAGCCCACAGCGAGCAACGACGGCACGGGCACCTCGCCCGCAGCGGCACGATCGCTCAACACCACGATGTTCACGCCGTCGCGGACCGCAGCCTCAACGTCCTCTGCAAGCAGCTTGAGCGCAGCCTGCAGCGCGCCCTCGCCGGCATCGCGACGGTAGACGGCACGGAAACGGCGGGTCTTAAAGCCAACACGGTCGATGGCGCAGATGCGGTCGAACTCCTCCTCGTTGAGCAGCGGGCGCTCCAGGCGCACCAGCTGGCAGGCCGTACGGGAGTCCTCGAGCAAGTTGCCGTGGTTGCCCAGGTAGAGCGTGGTCGAGGTGACCATATGCTCGCGCAGGGCGTCGATGGGTGGGTTCGTGACCTGAGCGAACAGCTGATAGAAGTAGTCGAAGAACGAGCGCGTCTTTTTGGACAGGCAGGCCAGCGGCGCGTCGATACCCATCGAGGCAAGCGGGGCCTTGCCCTGCTGGGCCATGGGACGCACGACCTCGTCGACGTCATCCCAGTGGTAGCCGAGCTTGGCCATGCGCACGGCGGCGGGCACCTCGGCGTCCTCGGCGGACGCTGCCGCAACGGGCTCATCGAGCGCGTCAACGGTCAGCGTCTCCTCGGCAATCCAATCGCGGTAGGGCTTTTCCTTGGCGTAACGGGCGCGCAGCTCGTCGTTGTAGATGACGCGGCCGCGGGCAAAATCGACCTCGAGCATCTGGCCCGGCCCCAGACAGCCGCTCGTCAGGATGTTCTCGGGGCTCACCTCGATGGTGCCCACCTCGCTTGCCAGCATAAAACGACCGTCGCGCGTCACATAATAGCGGGCGGGACGCAGGCCGTTACGGTCGAGGGCGGCGCCCAGGGTACGGCCATCGGTAAAGGCGATAGCGGCAGGACCGTCCCACGGCTCCATGAGCATGGACTGGTAAGCGTCGTAGGCGCGGCGTTCCTCACCCAGGTTGTCGTTGTGGTCCCATGGCTCGGGCAGCAACATGGACGCGGCACGCGTGAGCGGACGGCCGTTCATGACCAAGAATTCGAGCACGTTGTCCAGAATCGCGGAGTCGGAGCCCTCGCGGTTGATGATCGGCATCACGCGCTCAAGATCATGCTGCAGCACGGGGCTGTACAGGTTGGGCTCGCGGGCACGAATCCAGTTGACGTTGCCCTTGAGGGTATTGATTTCGCCGTTGTGAATGATAAAGCGGTTGGGGTGCGCACGCTCCCAGCTGGGCGTGGTGTTGGTGGAGTAGCGCGAGTGGACGAGCGCCACGGCCGTTTTGACGGCGGCGTCGTTGAGGTCGATGAAGAAGCGGCGCATCTGCGTGGCGACCAGCATGCCCTTGTACACGATAGTGCGCGAGCTCATGGAGCAGACGTAGAAGATCTTGTCGCGCAGGGCAAACTCGGCATCGGCCTTCTTCTCGATAGTGCGACGGCACACGTACAGGCGGCGCTCGAAGGCGTCACCCGCCGGCGTATCGTCGGGGCGGCCCAGGAAGGCCTGCAAGATGGTGGGCATGCAAGCGCGGGCCGTCTCGCCCAGGTCATGCGGGTCGACCGGCACCTCGCGCCAAAAGAGCAGCGGCACGCCGGCCTCGGCGCAGCCCTCCTCAAACACGCGACGGGCATCCTCTACGCCCTTGTCGTCCTGCGGGAAGAACAGCATGGCCACGCCATAGTCGCCCTCTGCCGGCAGAATCTGGCCGCACTTTTGGGCCTCTTTACGGAAAAAGTGATGCGGAACCTGGAACAGGATGCCGGCGCCGTCGCCGGTGTTCTTCTCGAGTCCCGTACCGCCGCGGTGCTCCAAGTTGACCAGAATGGACAGCGCGTCGTCCAGAATCTGGTGATGGCGCTCACCGTTGATATCGGCAAGCGCGCCGATGCCACATGCATCGTGGTCGAATTCGGGGCGATAAAGGCCCTGCTGCTGAGCGGAATCTGCCTGCATCGCGATCCTCCCCTAGATATTTAGACAGTCAGTTGAATAGGCATAGTAGGAGCATCGCCGGCCCGTTGTGTTTCCCGCCCGTTTCGAAACAATCGCGTAACGCACACCTTACGAGTGGGCACCGCCGACCTCAAGGGCGAAAACATAGGCCCCAAGTTCGGCCTGCAAACTCACCTCTTCAAACATCTCAATCTGTAACAGTAAGACCCAATTTCGACGACTAACTGTTACAGATTGAGATGTTTTCGAGAGACGGTTCCGAATGTCTCAATCTGTAACATGAAGGGCCGGTTTTTGCAGCTAACTGTTACAGATCGAGATTTTCCATAGGACCATTTCTTCCTGTCTCGATCTGTAACACCTAGGCCCAATTTCCATCCCTAGTTGTTACAGATCGAGACATTTCGGCAGCCCCC
>CAUFXK010000061.1 GCA_959596495.1 uncultured Collinsella sp.
CGAGTTTCCGGCACTAAAGATATGGAGGGCGCGATGCAAATCGAGGAGAACGGCCAGGGAACGCTCCGCAATAATCTATCGGGGAAATTGGCTTACTATTCGTTTTTTCCAACGCCCTTGCAATCATTGAGGCAGCTAAACCTCACCGAGGAAACCTATCGCACGCTTTCCGCATGCTCACGAAAGCTTGGAGAGCTTGAAGGCATGCTCTACTTTGTTCCCAACGCCGATATGTATCTGACAATGTACGTGCGCAAAGAAGCACTCCTTTCTTCGCAAATTGAGGGAACCCAGTGCACGTTTGACGACCTACTTAGTCCATCGCAAACACAACTCCATCATAAAGATGTCGCAGACGTCGTGAATTACGTCCGTGCTGTCGACCGCGGCGTAGAACTGCTCAAAAAGATGCCCTTGTGCACGAGACTTCTTAGGCAAGTTCATGCGGTCCTGCTGGACGGAGTGCGCGGAACGGAGAAGAATCCAGGCGAGCTGCGCTCCTCACAAAACTGGATTGGCCCCTCAGGCTGCACCATTGCAACCGCATCGTTTGTCCCTCCAAACATTGAAGATTTGAATAACACGCTCCAGGACCTCGAACGCTTTATCAATGAGCCTCAAGTCGAAATGGATCCGATTGTGCGGGCGGCGCTCGTCCATTACCAATTTGAAACTGCCCATCCATTCCTAGACGGAAACGGTCGCCTGGGCAGGCTTCTCATTACACTTATGCTCATCAATGATGGCGTTCTTCATTCTTGCTTGTTCTATCCATCGTTCCAGTTCAAGAAAAATCGAAGCGAGTACTACCGGCAACTCACATCCGTAAGGGAGAGAGGCACTTACGAGGAATGGATAGAGTTTTTCTGCAACAGTCTTCTCGAAAGCGCGAAGGACTCGGTAGGGTCTTTAAAAAACCTTGTTGACCTCCATAACCGTTCCACAGCAACCATTACCGAAAATCTCGGAAGGACTGCTGCAAACGGGCAAAGGCTGTTGGGCATTCTTGAAGAGCACCCCATCGTCGACACCGCATTCATCGCTGCCCAACTCGATATCGGCAGGAGTACCGCGAGCTCGCTCGTCAAATCATTTGAAGAATTGGGTATCCTCCGTCCGCTCGACGAGTCAAGACAGAGATACCGGCGGTACGGGTATGAAGAGTATCTTTCGATTCTCAGGGAAGACGCCGAGCCGATTAGATAGGCATCGCAACCCAGGCAAATTAAAGCGAGCGTGGATAATCTCCCACTTTGAGCCTGCACACAGGCCAAAAACGGGAGATTATCCACGCTCATTCCTGAGTAGTCATTTATGAACGTCCCCAATGACTAGTCCGACAACGCCGATGTTTCGGCAACGACAGCGAGCGAGCCGCATTCGGAGCAAGACGACGCCGCAGGTAGAGAACGGACAGCGAGCGGGTCGCATTTGAGACAAGGTGACGTGAAACGAAAGGGCGCTGACCTTCTGGTCGCGCCCTTGAAGTTGAACGTCAGATTGTCCAAATGCGGCCCGCGCAGCGTCGAGCAGTTACGGCGTTTGGTAAAACGCCGTAACTAACGAGCTCCGTACTGCTCGTAGTAGGCGTCGATGGCGGTCTTGAGCTCGTCATCGATGACGACCTTGCCGTCGATCTCGTGGTTGTAGAGGGTCTCGACGACCTCGGCCATGGAAACGATGCTCGCGACGGGGAAACCGTACTTTGCCTCGATCTCCTTCTGCGCGGTGGTCACGCCGCCCTTGCCGACCTCCATGCGGTTGAGGGACACGATCAGGCCCTTGATTTCGACGTCGGCAGCAGCCTTAACCTTGGGATAGGTCTCGTCGATGGACTTGCCGCTGGTGGTGACGTCCTCGACCATGACCACGCGGTCGCCGTCCTTGGGCTCATAACCCAGCAGGTTGCCCTTATCGGCACCGTGGTCCTTGGCCTCCTTGCGGTCGCAGCAGTACTTGACCTCCTTGCCGTACAGCTCGTGGTAGGCAATTGCGGTCACGACGGCCAGCGGAATGCCCTTGTAGGCCGGCCCAAACAGCACGTCAAAATCGTCGCCAAAGTTATCGTGGATGGCCTGGGCGTAATACTCGCCCAGCTTCTTGAGCTGATAGCCCGTCACGTAAGCGCCGGCATTCATAAAGAACGGAGACTGACGGCCGCTCTTGAGCGTAAAGCTGCCGAACTTAAGGACGTCGGACTCAACCATAAACTTGATGAACTCTTGCTTGTAAGCCTCCATGCGGGCTCCTCTCGTAATCGCGTACGTGCCTTCCAGTTTAGCGCAGGCGAAGCGTCGATGCGGGCGCGCTTTGGGGCCACGGCATTCTGTAAAGGCTTTGTCAGAGGGAATGGTTTTCCGAACAATGGGGTTGACATGTCAAACCCCCTCATCAAGAATACGGGCGGATTAAAAAGGGGTACGAGATACCCAAAGCGCGCTGCGCTCAGCCTTTAGGAGGTGTGCCATGGAAGGCAGTCCTAGTCGAAAAACCTGCATGTCGCCCTCGGCACGCCGCGAGGACTCCGCACACGCATAAACGCCACCGGCAGATCGTCAACCCCCCCCCACAAAGGTGCCTGCCCCCTTTGTGGTGGTTCGTGAGCTTGACGTGAGCGACATCTAGGTTTTTTGCAACTCAATACGACACGTACGCTAACTCCCTTCAACAAGGAGGACCCTATGCTGATGCTCAAAACCGCCACGGTTCTCGAAGCCATCTCCAAGCGCCGCCGCACGGCGCGCCCTGCCGCTCGCACCGGCCTGTCCAAGAACACCATATTCGCCGCCACCCATAGCGCCGAGGACGCTCTCGTACTGCTTGACGCCACGGCAAACGGCCTCACCGCCGAGCAGGCAACCGAGCGCCTGGATGCCGCCGGCCCCAACACCATCGAAGCGCCGACCAAGACGCTCGCCCGCCGCATCGCCGACGCGTTCATCGATCCCTTCGCCGGCATCCTCGCCGCGCTCGCGCTGGTCTCACTCTACATCGACGTGCTCGCCGTGCCCGAGCCGCAGCGCGACCCCTCCACGGTCATCGTCATCGGCATCATGCTGCTGGTATCGGGCGGTATGAAGTTTATCCAGGAAGCCCGCAGCGGCAATGCGGCAGAGGCCCTCAAGGACCTGGTCTCCAACACTTGCACCGTCCTGCGCGACGGCGAGCGCGTCGAGATCCTCTTCGACGAGCTCGTCCCCGGCGATGTGATCCGCCTCTCTGCCGGCGATATGGTGCCGGCCGATGCCCGCGTCATCACCGCGCGCGACCTGTTTGTGATCGAGTCCGCACTCACCGGCGAGAGCGAGGCCGTCGAGAAGACCGCTGCCGTCACCGTCGTCGATGGTGCCGACGGCTCCGCGCTGCCGCTCTCTGCCTGCAAGAACATCGTCTTTACCGGCACCTCCGTGCAAAACGGCACCGCCATGGCGCTTGTCGTTGCCACCGGCTCGGACACCTACCTGGGCGGCATCGCCAAGATGCTCAACGGGCGCGGCGAGAAGAGCGCGTTTGACCACGGCGTCTCGAGCGTCTCCATGCTGCTCGTACGCCTCATGCTCGTTATGGCGCCGGCCGTCTTTGCCATCAACGCCGCCACCAAGGGCAACGTCATCGACGCGCTGCTGTTCGCCACGAGCGTGGCCGTGGGCATCACGCCGCAGATGCTTCCCGTCATCGTGACCACAAGCCTGTCGCAGGGCGCCAAGGACCTCGCCCGTCGCCAGGTTATCGTCAAGGAGCTGCCGGCGATTCAAAACCTCGGCGCGATGGACGTCCTGTGCTGCGACAAGACCGGCACCCTCACCGAAGACCGCATCGTGCTCGAGCGCTACCTCAACACCGATGGCAACGAGGACGCGCGCGTGCTGCGCCATGCGTTTTTGAACAGCTTCTTCCAGACCGGCCTCAAAAACCTTATCGACCTGGCCGTAATCGACCGTGCCGATGTGACGCCCTCGACCGTCGTGCCCGATTCCATGCTGGGCCAGAGCCTGCGCGACCGCTATACCAAGGTCGACGAGGTGCCCTTCGATTTCTCGCGCCGTCGCCTGAGCGTAGTTGTCGCCGACTCCCAAGGCAAAACCCAGATGGTTACCAAGGGAGCTGCCGAGGAAATGCTCGAGATCTGCTCCTTTGTCGAGGTCGATGGCATCGCCCGGCCGCTCGCCGAAGACAAGCTCGCCCAGATTCGCAAGCAGGTCGCCGATCTTAACGCCGAGGGCCTGCGTGTGATTGCCGTGGCACAGAAGACCGATCCGCGCTGCGTGGGCGAGTTTGGCATCGCCGACGAATGCGACATGGTGCTGATGGGCTTTTTGGCCTTCCTCGATCCGCCCAAAGCAAGTGCCGCGGGCGCCGTCACCACCCTCGAGGCCAAGGGCGTGGCGGTCAAGGTCCTGACCGGCGACAACGACCGCGTCGCCGCCACCGTCTGCGCGCAGATCGGCATCGATGCGAGCAACGTCTTGCTCGGCTCCGAGATCGATGCGCTCGACGACGCCGAGCTTGCCGAGCGCGCCGAGAAAACCCACCTCTTCGCCAAGCTCTCGCCGTTGCAGAAGGCGCGCCTGGTGCGCGTCATGCGCGAGCTACTCGGCCACACCGTGGGCTTTATGGGCGACGGCATCAACGACGCCGCCGCCATGCGTGCGAGCGATTGCGGCATCTCAGTCGATTCGGCCGTCGACATTGTCAAGGAATCCGCCGATATCATCTTGCTTCAGAAGGACCTGGGCGTGCTCGAACGCGGAATCATCGAAGGCCGCCGCACCTACGGCAACCTGCTCAAGTACCTCAAGACCACAGTGAGCTCCAACTTTGGCAACGTGCTGTCCGTGACCGTCGCGAGCCTGTTCTTGCCGTTTTTGCCCATGAGTGCCCTACAGCTGGTGCTGCTGTCGCTGGTCTACGAGATCGTGTGCATCGCGCTGCCGTGGGACACCGTCGATGACGCCTGGACTGCCCGCCCGCGCGCCTGGGACGCCGCGTCCATCAAGGGCTTTATGCTCGAGCTGGGCCCTGTGAGCTCGCTGTTTGACATCGTGACCTTCGCCGCGCTCTTCTTTGTGGTGTGCCCCGCCACCGTGGGCGCAAGCTGGTCCGAGCTCTCCGGGACGGGCAACGTCGCGGGTATGGCGACCTTCGCTGCACTCTTCCAGAGCGGCTGGTTTGTCGAGTCCATGTGGTCGCAGACACTCGTGGTCCACATGCTGCGCTCCCCGCATCTGCCGAGCCCACGTGACCACGCCGCGCCGGCACTGTGCGCTCTCACCGTGCTAGGCCTGGCGCTTGTCACCTGGCTGCCGGCAAGCCCCATCGCCGATGCGCTCGGCCTCATGACGCTGCCCACGAGCTTTTTTGGGCTGCTCATTGGCATCGTTACCGCCTATATCGCGCTCACCCAGCTGGCAAAGCGCCGCTACATTGCCCGCCACGGCGAGCTGCTGTAGCGAGCAGACGGAAAACACCCTGCCAGCTGCCGTTGCCACTACCACAGCTGCCAACGCCTCTGCCGCTGCCGCAGTCTGTCCCCTCAGCAGTTGCGGTGGAATAGTTCCTGTTTAAAGCCCCATGACTTTGATTTAGGGACTATTCCACCGCAACTTATTGGAGGATTAGCTAGTCCTTGGGCGTCCAGGACCAGAAGAAGTTGATAAGGGCCACACGTGAGGTGGTGCCGGTCTTTTTGTTGATCGAGGAAATGTGACGGTAGAGCGTTGAGCGCGAAAGGAAGAGCGTTGCGGCGATGTCCTGAACGCTCTGGTCCGAAACGACCAAGACCTCAAGAATATCGCGCTCGTGCTCTGTAAGCCCAAAGGCGGCAACGAAGGCATCGAGGCACTCATCGGGCGTGAACTCCGCTGCCTCCACGGGCGCGGAATCGGAACATGCGGGTGCAAAATCCTCACCAAAATCGTCGGTAGCAAGTGCCAGTCCATCCCACATCACGACATCATCGGCTCGTCGCCCCAACTGCCCCAGCAGCGTACGTCCCCAATGAGTGGCCGAAGAGTGTCCCCAGCGACTAGTCAAAAATGGGCCATGTGTCCCAGTTGTGGAGACTCGTTGAGCCGTCTGGGTATCGTGAAAGATCGCGCACTCCCCCATCATCAAAAGTGACACACGCTACCTGTTGATGGGAGGCAGCCATGGGCTTCTTTGACAAGATGTTCGAGAAGAAAGAGTGCGCGATTTGCGGTACCGAGCTGGGACTTTTGGGAAAGACCAAGATCAGCGAAGGCTACCTGTGCAAAGAGTGTGCCGGCAAGCTCTCCCCCTACTTCCACGGCTATCGCTCCAGCACCGCGGACGATATCCGCGAGCAACTCGCCTACCGCGAGGCCAATGCCGAGCGCCTGGCGTCGTTCAACCCCACGCGCACACTCTCGGCCGGGCGCACCAACATCATGCTCGACGAAGACGCGGGCCTGCTGATCATCACTTCGCAGAGCCGCTGGCGCGACGCCAATCCCGACATCATCGAGTTCTCGCAGGTACTCGGCTGCGATATGGATATCGACGAGCACCGCACCGAAATCTATCGCGAGACCAAGGACGGCGAGCGCGAGAGCTACAATCCGCCGCGCTACGACCTGGATTACGACTTTAACCTGACCATCCACGTCAACACGCCGTACTTTACCGAGATCAACCTGCGCGTGAACGACTCCACCATCGATCAGCGCGGTTCCATCGAATACCGCGAGGCCAAGCGCCAGGCAACCGAGGTCCGCGACGCGCTGGTGCAGCTGCGTCAGGAAACGCGCGACAGCGTCGTGGCCGCTAAGGCCCCCAAGACCGCGGTCACCTGCCCCTTCTGCGGTGCAACCACCATTCCCGATGCCAGCGGGCGCTGCGAATACTGCGGCGGCGCCATCGGCGCATAGCCTCCGGCAGCGAAAGGACCGATCATGGCCTTCGAGAGCGTCAACTATCAGTGCCCCGCGTGTGGCGGCCCCCTTCACTTTGCCAGTGCCGAGCAAAAGCTCGTCTGCGACTACTGCGATTCGCGTTTTGAAGTCGAAGAAGTCGAGGCCCTCTATCGCGAGCGCCAGGACAAGGCAGATGCCAAAGCCGATGCCGCAGCCGCGGCCCCCAAGCCTGCTGTCGACGATGCCGTGCAGGAGCTGGCTCAAAACGCCGGCTACATCTGCTCGTCGTGCGGCGCCGAGCTCGTGTCCGACGGCACCGTCGCCGTCACCACCTGCCCGTACTGCGGCAACTCCGCCGTGGCACCCGGCCAGCTCTCGGGCGACTTCTCACCCGACCTGGTGATTCCGTTTAAGCTCGGGCGCGACGATGTCATGGCCGCGCTCAAAGACCACTACAAGGGTAAAATCCTGCTGCCCAAGAGCTTTGTCACCGGCAACCACATCGACGAGGTCCAAGGCGTTTACGTGCCGTTTTGGCTCTACGGCGCCCGCGTTGCCGGCGAAGTGTACTTTGACGCGACCAACGAGGCCGTGACCGAGGAATCCGACCGCACCTTCACGACCACCGACCACTACGACGCCTACCGTAAGGGCAATATCTCGTTTGAGCGCGTGCCCGTCGACGGATCGTCCAAGATGCCCGACGGCCACATGGACGCCATCGAGCCGTTTGACTACGACGCGCTGCGCCCGTTCTCGGTCGCCTATATGCCCGGCTACATCGCCAACCGCTATGACGAGGATTGCGAAACCTGCAAGGCGCGCGCCGAGCGCCGCATGGAGGAGAGCACGATCTCGGCCCTGCGCGAGACCGTCGTCGACGAGTACGACGACGCCACGGTCGAAAGCAAGCAGCTCGACTACACCTGGGAAGAAAACGATTATGCTCTGTTCCCCGTGTGGATGCTCTCTACCTCGTGGAACGGCAAGAGTTACCTGTTTGCCATGAACGGCCAAACCGGCCGCATGGTCGGCGAGCTTCCCTGCTCCAAGCCCAAGCTCGCTATCGCCTCGGTGCTGTTCTTTGCGATCGGATTTGTCCTTTCCCAGATTCTCTTTATGGGCGAGAACGCCTTCGATCCGGATTACCTCACCTTTGATGTCGAGGGCATCCTCATCAACATCGTCGCGCCGCTGATCATCGCGATCATCGCAGACGTGCTGCTGGTAGGCCAGCTCAAGACGGCCAACGAGGCCACCCACGCCGACTGCTACTGCGGCGAGCTCGACCTGACCGAGAAGCACGACACCTTCAGCCACACCGAGACCACCGTTGTCATGAAAGACGACAAGGACGACTAAGCAATCCAACCAATACCACCCAGCCTTTGACGAGAAAGGAAGATCACCATGGGACTCTTGAAAGCTGGATTGGGTGCTGCCGGCGGCGTCATGGCCGACCAGTGGAAGGAATTTATCTATTGCGAATCGATGCCCGCTGACGTCTTGGCCTGCAAGGGCAGCAAGCGCACCGGCGGCCGCAGCTCCAACACGCGCGGCGAGGACAACGTCATCTCCAACGGCTCCGTCATCGCCGTCAACGACGGCCAGGGCATGCTCGTGGTGCAAAACGGCAAAATCATCGAGGTTGCGCTGGAGCCTGGCGAGTTCGTCTTCGACACCGGCAGCGAGCCGAGCGTCTTTAGCGGCAACCTGGGCGACTCCATCAAGGAGACGTTCGCCAATATCGGCAGCCGCTTTACCTTTGGCGGCGACGCAGGCAAGGACCAGCGCGTCTACTTCATCAACACCAAGGAGATCATCGGTAACAAGTACGGCACCGCCTCGCCCGTGCCTTTCCGCGTGGTCGATAACAACATTGGCCTGGACGTCGACATCTCCGTTCGCTGCAACGGCGAGTATTCGTACCGCATCACCAACCCGCTGCTGTTCTACACCAACGTGTGCGGCAACGTGACCGATAGCTACACGCGCGATAAGATCGACAGCCAGCTTAAGTCCGAGCTGCTCACCGCCCTGCAGCCCGCCTTTGCCAAGATCTCGGAAATGGGCATTCGCTACAGCGCCATCCCCGGTCACACCACCGAGCTCGCCCGCGCGCTCAACGAGGTCCTCTCGGCCGACTGGCGCGACCTACGCGGTGTCGAGATCGTGAGCTTTGGCGTCAACTCCATCGCCGCTTCGCAAGAAGACGAGCAGATGATCAAGGACCTGCAGAAGGCCGCGGTCATGCGCGATCCCACCATGGCGGCCGCCAACATCGCCAGCGCCCAGAGCGATGCGATGCGCGCGGCAGCCGCCAACCCCAACGGCGCGATGGCCGGCTTTATGGGCATGGGCATGGCAGGTGGCATGGGCGGCATGAATGCCAGTCAGCTGTTCGCCGCCGGCCAGGCACAGCAGCAGGCTGCCCCGCAGCCGTCTCCGGCTCCCGCCCCCGCACCGGCACCCGCTGCCGCACCTGCGGCCGGCGCATGGACCTGCAGCTGCGGCGCCACCAACACCGGCAAGTTCTGCTCCGAGTGCGGCAGCCCCGCACCCACCCCGGCACCGGCCAAGTGGTTCTGCCCCAACTGCGGTAGCGAAAACGGCGGCAAGTTCTGCAGCAACTGCGGAACACCCAGGCCCTAACCCCTTTATCTGGTAATTGGCGGGGGTTCCGCCACCCCCGCATTTGCTTCTATGGGTTTCGTTCGATAAAGGAGGACACCATGAAGACAACGTTCAAAAAGTCCGTACTCGCATTCCTGACATGCGTCCTGGCGCTCGCCTTTGCCCTGACGGGCTGCAGCGGCGGCGGCAAGGACCCCAAGGCCAACTTCGTCGGCAGCTGGCAGTACTCGGGTGGAACCTTGGACGGCGAAGAGCTCACCGATGAGTACATGGATATGCTCAAGGAGTGGGGCCTCAACTGTATCCTGATCCTCGACGAAGACGGCACGGGCGTCCTCGACATGTTCCTTGAGGTCGCCGACCTGAAATGGGAGGCCAAGGACGCCACCACCGTAACGATTACCGCCGAAGATGAGTCGCACGACCTGAAGCTCAAGGACGACAAGCTCGTCCTCGAGGTGGAAGGCGACAAGCTTATCTTTACGAAGTCCGACAAGGATCTGTCCGGTACGGTGAAGAAGGATCGCGAGAACGCCGAGAAGGAAGAAGAGATCGATGAGGCCGTCGAAGACGACGACGTCCAGAGCATCGAAATCTCCCCCGCCGTCACCGTCGCCGATGACGACCTGTGCACCATCACCATCACCGAGAAGTTCAAGGACGACTGGGGCGACATCGGATTTGTCGTCAACATCACCAACAAGAGCGACAAGGACCTGACCTTCTACGCTCCTTCCGGCAAGACCAACGTCAACGGCACCATGAAGGAACCCTGGTTCTCGGCTCACCTGATGCCCGGCACCAACGCCACCGAGGAATTCACGTTCTCGAGCGGCGAGCTTGACAGCCTTGACGACCTCGTCAATACGACCATCGGCATCGACGCCTACCTGACCGATTCCTACGAGGACGTCGCCTCCTACAGCGCAACCATCGCGTAGCGGTAGACCACGACAGCCGCGGATTGGCGGACACATCCGCGCACACCAGACGGGGCTGCAGGAGATGATCCTGCGGCCCCGCCGCTTTATGCCGACAGCACTGCCCATACAAGCAGGCCGCCCGCCGTTTTCTGATGCAAAACGGCGGGCGGCCTATCTTTGGCGTTGGAGCATGGGCGGCGCACCGACTACGGGCGCTCCATATTGGGGACGATGCTGCCCTCGGTCACCGCATGCACGGCCAGGCGCATGATGTTGTCGTAGCCGGTCTTGCTTAGGATCTCCGAGATGCGGCGCTTGATGGTGCCCTCGCTCATAAACAGCTCGGCCGCGATCTCGCGGCGGCTCTTGCCCTCGCAGGCAAGGCGCAAAATCGACAGCTCGACATCGTCGAGCGCCGCCGTACCCGAAAAAATGCTCTCGGGCGGCTTGGGAAACGTGCAATAGCCCGCCAGCGTGGAGCGCATCACGGCGAACAGCTCGTCGATACCGACGTTCTTGTACACAAAGCTATCGACGCCCGCCTCGCGGGCCTGATCGACAAAGGTGATCTCGGGCATGCCGGTCATGATAATGATGCGGCACTCGGGCAGCTGCTCCTTGATGCGCGCCGCCGCCACGATGCCGTTGGAATCATGCTCGGTGCATACGTCCATCAGTATCATGTCCGGGCGCTCCCTGAGCGCGACACCCAAGGCCTCGGAGGCATCGGCGATTGCGGAAACAACGGCCATATCGGGCTGGTCGCCAACGGAGCGCGCCAGGCTCTCGCGCAGGATGGCCTGGTCTTCGACTATAAGGACGCGGATCATGAGCTTCTCCTTTGGACCGTGGCGTTGGAAGCGAGCGGGATGGATACCGTAAGCGTAAAGGGTGGGGCGGCGTGGACCTCTAGGCTGCCACCCAGATCTTGCGCGACATGCCTCATACCTGGG
>CAUFXK010000062.1 GCA_959596495.1 uncultured Collinsella sp.
GTCGATCGCGAGTTCCGCACGAGCCGGAGAGCACTTAATGTGCTCTCCGTGCGAGCAGGACTGTCCGAGCAGGCGACCAAATACTAAAGCCCTCGGAACGGCGGGACAGAGTATGCCCCGCCCCTCGGGACGACGAGCCACGTAAAGGAGCAACCATGGCAGGCAAGCCGCAAACACTAGCTACGACCTCGGCATTCGAGATCTTGGGCCCCGTCATGGTCGGCCCCAGCTCGTCACATACCGCCGGCGCCCTGCGCTGCGCCCAGGTTGCCGCCAGCCTGCTGGAAGGCCGCATCACCAAGGTCACCTTTGGCCTGTGGAACTCCTTCGCGCACACCTACCGCGGCCACGGCACCGACCGCGCGCTCGTCGCGGGTATCTTGGGCCTCGATACCGACGACGAGAACATCAAGCAGGCCTTTGACCTCGCACGCGAGCAGGGCCTCGACTATCACTTTGAAATTAAGGGCGACGACGCCTCCATCCACCCCAACACCGTCGACATCGACATGGTCGACGACACAGGCGCCACGGCACAGGTCCGCGGCGAGAGCCTTGGCGGCGGCAAGATGCGCATCAGCCGCATCAACGGCGTGGGCGTCGACATCTCGGGCATGTATTCCACGCTGTTTGTGGCGCACCAGGATGTCCCCGGCGTGCTCGCCGCGCTCACGAACCTGCTTGCATACGCACACGTGAACATCGCCTTCTGCCGCACCTACCGCACCGAGGTGGGCGGCCAGGCTTATTCCGTCTTTGAGACCGACGGCGCTCCCGACGACACCGTCGTCCCCATGCTGCGCAAGCTCGACAATGTCGATTACGCCACGTTTATCGAGCTCCCGGGCTCGGCCTCGTCGCTCTCCCCCGGCGTCTCGGCCAAGGAGATCTTCGATGACGGCGAGCAGCTGCTCGATGCGTGTGCCGAGCTCGGTTTGAATATCGGCGCCGTCATGGCCGTGCGCGAGGCGCGTCTAACCGGCGAGGCCCATGCTATCGCAGCCATGCGCCGCGTGCTCGACGTCATGCGCGAGGAGACCACGGCCCCTATCGCCAATCCGCAGCGATCGCTCGGCGGGCTTATCGGCGGCGAGGCCAAGCTCGTCGATGCCACCGGCCGCAACGATTTGAGCACAAGCCTGATGGGCCCCGTTCAGACCGAAGCCGTGGCCCGCGCGATGGCCGTACTCGAGCGCTCCGCCACCATGGGCGTGATCGTCGCCGCCCCCACAGCCGGCTCCGCGGGTGTCGTGCCCGGCTGCGTGCTGGCGCTCGCCGATCACCTCCAGCTCGACGACGAGCAGGTCATGGACGCCCTCTACTGCGCCGCCGCGATCGGCCTCAACCTCACCACAAGCGCCTGCGTCGCCGGCGCCGAGGGCGGATGCCAGGCCGAAGTTGGAAGCGCTGCCGCCATGGCCGCCGCCGCGCTGGTCCAAATGATGGGCGGCACGCCCGAGCAAGCGCTCGACGCCAGCTCCATCGCGCTGAGCAACCTGTTGGGCCTCGTTTGCGACCCCGTCGGCGGCCTTGTCGAGGTGCCCTGTCAAAACCGCAACGCCATCGGCGTGGCCGCGGCCTTTAGCTCGGCGCAACTCGCCCTCGCCGGCATCAAGAGCCTGGTGCCGTTTGACCAGATGGCTCACGTCATGCTCTCGGTGGGCCACGCCCTGCCTGCCACATTGCGCGAGACGGCCAAGGGCGGCGTCGCGCAGGCTCCGGCAGCGCTTTCGGCGTGCGCGAAATGCGGAATATGCGGATAGCGAGCAAAAGCGAACGATAGGTGGGACATATGTCCCACCTATCGTTTATCGCCACTGTTTTCGTAACACAAGCAACTGCGTAATCGCTATAATTCAAGCCCAGTTAAAACACGATGAGCCGCAAGGCGAAACTCGAAGGAAATATATACGATGTCGCAAATCGACCGCAGCCAACTGATTCCCGACCCGCAACAGCCCAACAGGCAGCCCGGAGGCATCCAATCGCCCCGTCCCATCGCGCCGGCCCATGGCCAACAGCACGGCGCGGCAAATACCTCTCCGCGCCCCAATCAGGGCCAGCATCAGCAGCGTCAGCAATATCAACAGCATCAGCAGCGTTCTGCAAATGGCGCCGGTCACAACCAGGGCCCTTCGCACACTCGAGTTTCTAACAACCGCGACCCCGCCGACAACCGCTCCGCAAAGGGCAATAAGACGGGCGGCAAGACGGCGTTTTTCGTCGTCCTCGGCCTTGTCGCTATCGTCTATATCGTGGGCGTCGTGGCGTTTTCGCAGATTGCCTACCCCAACACCACCATCGCCGGCGTCGATATCTCGTTTTCCAACGCCTCATCCGCCGCTACCAAGGTCAACTCGGCCTGGAAGCACTACAAGCTCACCGTTTCGGGTGAAGACTTTAGCTGGACCTATCAGCCCGAATCCGACGAGCCCATCGTCAACGGCGAGGCAGCTGCCCACGAGATTATCGGCAGCAACGAGCCGCTGCTGTGGCCTTCGCGCCTGATTGCCTCGCTCGGCGGCAAGAACGTTAGCACGACCAAAAACGCTACCATCGACCTGGAACAGGACGTCGACCTGTCCATGCTCTCGGACACCTTTGACCAAAAGCAGTTCGAAGAAGATCTGGGGGCCGCCATCGACGCATTCAACGAGGGACGTTCGGGCACCTTTGAGGCATCGAGCTCTTACGACGAACAGGCGGGCAAGTTTACCGTGGAAAAGGCCCGCTCCAACGAAAAGCTCAACCGCGAACACGTGATCAAGTATGCCGAGCTCGAGCTCGCATCACTGGCGGAGTCCGTCGATATCACCAAGATCGGCAACGATGCCTACGAGCCGCTCAACGGCACGCTCACCGACGACCAGATCCAGGCCGCTTGCGATGCCGCCAACAACTTCCTGGGCGTCAACGTGACCCTTAGGCTCAACGGCAACGATGCCGGCAAGGTCGACGGTAGCTCGGTGCTGCAGTGGATCAGCTTTGCCGACCCTGCAAACCCCACGCTCGACACCTCCCAGATCAGCAGCTGGGCAGCAGACCTTGCCAATGGCTTTAACACCGTGGGCTCCACCCGTTGGTGGACGCGCGCCGATGGCAAGCAATGTGCCGTCGAAGGCGGTGACTTTGGTTGGTCTATCGATAGCAGCACGCTTGCCAAGCAGGTCGAGGACGCTATCAACAACAAGCAGACCGGCGAGATTGAGATCAATTACTCCCAGAAGGCCGACACCTTTACCGCCAAGGGCGAGCCCGATTGGAAGGCGTATATCGACGTCGACCTGTCCGAGCAGCACGCGCGCTACTATGACGAGAACGGGAATATCGTGTGGGAGGCCAACTTTATTTCCGGCAAACCGGGCGAAGACGCCACCCCCGAGGGCGTGTGGCAGATCAACAGCAATGACGGCGCCACCAAGCTTATCGGCGCCAAGGACCCCAAGACCGGCAAACCCAAGTACGAGAGCCCGGTCAGCTACTGGATGCCGTTTGAAGGCAACATAGTTGGCTTCCACGATGCAACGTGGCAAAACGACAAGAGTTTCGACGACCCCAACTCCTACAAGTGGTGCGGCAGCCACGGATGCATCAACCTTCGCCTGGCCGACGCCAAGGCGCTACACGATTGCATCAAAGTCGGCCTGTGCGTGGTCGTGCACTCCTAGCACATCTCACGCGTCACAACAAAGTCCAGCGCCGCCTACCTTTCATTGCTGAAAGAAACGTGCCTATGCGCCCGCCTCAACCGGTGGGCGCATATACTAATCGGGAAACGTTTTATAAAGGAGACGCTATGTCAAATGTCCCCACCATCACCCCGGGCCCGGACGATTCCGAGCGCACGCCGGAAGGTGCCACCGAAACCCTACCACTTATCACGAGCGTTCATACCGCACAGCAAAACGATCGCGAGCAAGCCAGCGCCGGGATTTCCGATGACGAGGCGTACGCAAAACTCAAGGCCAAGCGTGCCGAGCGCCGACATAAAAAGCTTGTCCGCCGCGGTATCGCGGCCGGCATCGTGGGCGGCGTTATCCTGATAGCCATCATCGTGAGCGTTGTCCTCAATTCCCAACCGCAATCTACAGGCGGCCCTGTGACCGATATGGTCATGGAAGGCACCTTTACCACGACCGTCGAAGCCAAGGGACAGCTCAAGCCTATTTCAGCCTCGGTCGTCTCCCCTTCCGTCGATGGTACGGTGGCGCAGATCAACGTGCAGGCCGGACAGAGCGTCAACGAGGGCGACGTGCTCATGACTATTAAGAACGACGCGCTCGATAACGCTGTTTCCGAGGCGCAGCGCGCGGTCGCGGCCGCCCAGGAAGACCTGAACAATGCAAAGGCGACGCTCGCGGCCGCACAGGCCGCACCGGCAACGGACGGTGACGGATCGACCGGCCCATCGGACGCAAGCACCAACGCAAATGCCGTCTCGACCGCCCAGCGCAACCTCGCCTCGGCCCAGGCAACGCTGGAGCAGGCAACTGCAAAGGCGGCCGAGCGCACCGTAAAGGCCCCCAGCTCGGGCAACATCGTCGAGCTCAACGCCAAAGTCGGTGCCACGGTGACCGGAGGCACGATCATGGGCGAAGGCGACACGAGCGGCGGCAAGCAGTGCATGCAAATCGCCGACCTGTCCAAGATGAAGGTGACGGTTCAGGTGGGCGAAAAGGATATCGCCAAAATTGCCGTGGGCCAAAGCGCCAACGTGACCTATCCCGCGTTTCCCGATATCGTGAGTCAGGGCACCGTCACGGCTATCGCCTCGGTGGCAAACTCCGACGCCGCCAACGGTGGCGGCGGCAGCGTAACCTTTAACGTCGACATTCTCATCGAGGCGCCCGACGCGCGCCTGAAGCCGGGCATGACGGCCGAGGTATCGGTGGTGACAGAGCAGCTCGACGACGTGGTGATGGTGCCGACGATGGCGCTCATGACCGAAGACGGCGAGCACTATTACGTCAATCTGGCCACCGATTCGGAAGGCAAGAAGACGCGCCGCGTGAAGGTGACCGTCGTGACGCAAAACGACAACGAGGCTGTAGTCGGTAAGACGCAGGTCAAGCGCGACGACCAGGGCAACGAGATCAACCCAGACGTCCCGGTTACCAAGTTACGCGACGGCGACACCATCGTGACGGATACCGGCACAGGCATGACGGCAGACGGCGGCGACAATATGTCTGCCGACGAGGGCAAGTAATGCGTCCCGTCATCGACATCCGCAACGTGCACCGCATCTTTGAGAGCGAGGCCGGTTGCGCCCACATCCTGCACAACGTGAGCCTGGCGGTGAACCCCGGTGAGTTCGTCGCCATCACCGGCCCCTCGGGCTCGGGCAAGTCGACGCTCATGAACATCCTGGGCTGCCTGGACAAGCCGACGGCGGGTGATTATTTCCTGCAAGGGCTCAACGTCGCCGAGCTCGACGATGATGAGCTCACCGAGGTGCGCGCGCTGAGCATCGGCTTTGTCTTTCAGAGTTTTAACTTGCTGCCGCGTCTGACGGTGATCGAAAACGTCATGCTGCCGCTGTCCTACACCAATGTGCCGCGTAGCCAGCGCGAGATGCGCGCCGTGCACGCGCTGCAAGCCGTCACACTGCCGGTCGACCATTGGGACCACCGAATATCGGAACTCTCGGGCGGACAGATGCAGCGCGTCGCCATCGCGCGCGCCCTCGTCAACGACCCGCCCATCATTTTGGCCGACGAGCCAACGGGAAATCTAGACTCGACAACCGGGGCGCTCGTCATGGAAACCTTCCACAAGCTCCAGAAACGCGGCAAGACCATCGTACTCATCACGCATGACCCCGGCATCGCCGCCGAGGCCGATCGAGCCGTAACCATCCGTGACGGGCGAATCCATGACGGCGCATATGTCGCGCATACACCGAATACGTTACGAGGGGCCGTCAACAACCTGCCCGCGATTTCTGCAACCACCAATCAGCCGAAAGGAGCGAAGGCATGAGCACCCGCGATCTTGTCCAAGAAGCCCTTCACTCGCTCGAGGCCAACAAGGGACGCAGCCTGCTCACCATCCTTGGCATCGTCATTGGCATCGCCTCGGTCATCGCCATGACTTCGCTCATCGGCGGCATCCAAAACAGCCTAGTCAACAGCCTGGGCCTCAATGCAGCCCGCATGGTAGAGATCTATTCGTCCCAAGAACTCACCGATTCGGATGTGGAAAAGCTTCGCAAACTGGTGCCGCAGATTGAGCAGATCGGCATCGTCGATAGCGCCTATTCCGAGTACAAGGTCGGGGATAAAAGCTATACCGTCATGGCACACGGCGTCGATAGCGACATGCTCGATGCCGTGGGCGCCAGCAAGATCGTTGCAGGGCGCACCTACAACGGTATCGAGTCAAAATCCGGTGCGCGCGTGGCGCTCATCGGCCGCGGCGGTGCCGAGCAGCTGTACGGTAACGAACAGGACGCACTCGGCAAGACCATCAAGGTGTCGAGCGGAGAAGTGCAAATTGTCGGCGTTATCGATGGTGGCAGCGAATCCATGGGTTCGCTGAACCTGTACATGCCACGGGCCGCGATCGCCGAGCTCTACGGCGATGACAATCCGTCGTTTCCGAGCGTGACGGCGCTCGCCGCCGAAGGCACGGATATGGATAAGCTCTGCAAGACCATCGAGTCCAAGGTGCGTAGCATAAAGGGCATCTCGAAGGACGACGAGTACGATAGCATATCGGTAAGCTCCATGAAAAGCGCTATCGACTCCCTCAATTCCTTTATGGGCGCCTTCTCGCTCATCATGGGAGCGGTTGCCGGCATTTCGCTGCTCGTGGGCGGTATTGGCATTATGAATATGATGCTCACCAACGTGACCGAGCGCATCCGCGAGATCGGTATTCGCCGCGCGCTTGGTGCAAGCCGACGTGATATCACCTCTCAGTTTTTAGCCGAATCCTCGGCGCTGTGCATCACCGGCGGCATTCTCGGTGTTGTGATCGGCTATCTGCTGGCATGGGGGCTCGCGTTTTTTGCCGCCAACTCGGGCATCATGAGCAAGTTTGGAGCCAGCGGAGCCATTACGCCAAGCTTCTCTGTTACGACCGTGCTGCTCGCCTTTGCCGTGTCCGTCGGCATCGGTGTGATCTTTGGCTTCTACCCCGCCCGCCGCGCCGCAAAGCTCGATCCAGTCGAGTGTCTGCGCTACCAGTAAGCCACTACCAATACGTTGCGGTGAAATAGTGACTGTTTAAGCGTCTAAAAGCGCATATTTGACACTATTTCACCGTAACTTAGAAGGTGTTGGGGCATGACACTTCGCCCCAAATCAAATTGATTCGTTGAATAGACACATTAGGGATTCTTTAGACGCATTTAATTCCACATATGGGTATTATCTCACGCGAAGTACACGTGAAAGGATATGCCCATGTCGCTTACACAGTCAGCGGAGCGCGCAGCACTCAACAAACTCATCGATTATCTCGACGACAACCCGCAGGAAAACATCGATAAAATCATGGACCTCGTGAACAAGCTGGTCCCCGACCGCGTGTTTCCCGCGCAGCGCGAGGCGTTCACCAACGTCATCAAGAGCCGCGGCAACTGGTATGACCTGATCATGCGCGTCTTCACCCTCAATCCCGATATGCGCACCAAGTTGCTCAAGGCACTAATTGTCGACGGCAACCTGCTCGCTTGGCCGCAGCAGGAAAAGAACCGTGAGATGTACCAGTGCAATATTCCGTGGGCCATCCTGCTCGACCCCACGAGCGCCTGTAACCTGCATTGCACGGGCTGCTGGGCAGCCGAGTACGGCTATAAGCAGAATCTCTCGTTTGAAGACATCGACTCTATCATCACGCAGGGCAAAGCGCTCGGTACGCATATCTACATATATACGGGCGGCGAGCCGCTCGTCCGTAAGCACGACCTCATCAAGATCTGTGAAAAGCACCAAGATTGTGTGTTCCTTTGCTTCACCAACTCCACGCTTATCGATGAGGCATTCTGCGATGACATGATCCGCGTGGCAAACTTTGTCCCCGCTATCAGCGCCGAGGGTAACGAGCACACCACCGATGCACGCCGCGGCGAGGGCACCTATGCCAAGATCGAACATGCGATGAAGCTCCTGCGCGAGCGCAACCTGCCGTTTGGCATCTCGACCTGCTGGACCAGCGCCAACGCCGATACCGTCGCCACCGAGGAAAACATGGACTGGATGATCGAGGAGGGAGCGCTCTTCTGCTGGTATTTCCACTTTATGCCGGTCGGGCGCAACGCCACCTCGGAGCTCATGCCCACGCCCAAGCAGCGAGAGCGCATGTATCGCTTTATCCGCGAGATGCGCGAGAAAAAGCCGCTCTTTACACTCGATTTCCAAAATGACGGTGAGTTTGTTGGCGGCTGCATTGCAGGCGGGCGCCGCTACCTGCACATCAATGCTGCGGGCGACGTGGAACCGTGTGTTTTCATCCACTATTCCAACGCCAACATCCACGACGTGAGCTTGCTTGACGCGCTGCGCTCTCCCCTCTTTATGAAGTATTACGAGGGCCAGCCCTTTAACGACAACTACCTCAAGCCCTGCCCCATGCTCGAGAACCCCGACGTGCTGCCCAAGATGGTAGCCGAGACGGGCGCCACGAGCACCGACCTGGTCGAGAAGGAAACGCCCGAGCAACTACGCGAAAAAACGCGCGCCGCAGCCGAGGCCTGGGCACCCGTGGCAGAACGCATTTGGAACGATCCCGACGATCCGCTCTATACCAAACGCCATGAGGATGAGACGCAGGGCATGGCCGACAGCGACATGCATAAGTTTGAACAACAGGGTCGCAAGCTCAAGAGCAACTGCTAGTGCCCGATAACGCAGTTGCCAAAGAAGGCGCTGTGCCACGAGATAGTCCTCGAGGCCCAGCGCCTTCTATATCTTCCAAAACCTCTTAAGTTGCGGTGAAATAGGGAGTGTTTAAGCTGCTAAAAGGCCTATTCAGTCCCTATTTCACCGCAACTCAGGGGGGGATAAAGCGCTCGTGCTATTCGAAACGAGATTCCAGGCTCGATAGGCCGTTCAACGTCAGATTGTTAGCGACCGCCGAGATGCGCTCAATGGGAACCGAGCCGTCCGACAACGCCCACGTCCGATAGATGCCGATAATACCGGACAGCAAAAACGCCAGGTAGTAATCGAACATCTCGTCCTTTAGACCCTCGGGCAGCAGATCGCGCTCAGCGATCTCGTGCTCGAGCGGCACACGCAGACGAGCCATAAAGTCGTCAAGCGGAATGTTTTCGATCAACTGGCGATTAAGCACCAGGTTGTTGCACAGCGCCTCGTTAACGGTCTTGAAAAAGGATGCCGCAGCGCCAAGTGCGCGCTCATTGGTGTCGCCGCCCATGGAGGAAAGCGTCTTCTCGACTGAATCGACGATCATCTCGACCACATCGACGGCAATGGCGTCGAGCAAGCCGTCGACCGTGCCAAAGTGCACGTAGAAGGTCTTACGGTCGACATTTGCCTCGCGCGCGATAGCGCTCACCGTAATATCGGCCAGGGGCTTTTCCATGAGCAGTCGCTCAAACGCCGAAAGAATCGCATTGCGACTACGGACGATACGACGGTCAAGGCGCGGTTTGGTGGTAGCCATAGACGTGTCCCCTTCATGCCAACAGCCCACCTGTAAGTCCTCTACATGTGGGAGATAATCAACGTAAGAGGATTATCCTACAACTCACATCGCAATGACGAGCGTCATCAAGAACGCACGACTCGCCCACTGAGTCCTAGGGCCGCTTCTTTTTATTGAGCGCCGCCGGGGAAACGCGAATGCCGTCGCCAGTCTGACGAACGTAGGTCTTGCGAGCCGGCTTAGAGGCCACAGCAGCCTTTTGAGCACGCTGATTGGGGTCCACGGTAACCTGGGACGCAGGATGTGCCTTAACGGGCGCAGAGGGCGCCTGAGGCGTGCGTCCGAACTTTCGCATCACACGGTCCCAGCGCGCATGAATGCTCTCGTTATGGGCACTCTTAAGGCCCAGCAGCGGGGCGGCCAAAATGGTCGGCGCGATAAAGGTGATCAGGCGCCACAGCAGATAGCCGGCAGTCGATGCCGTGCCAAAAAAGTGACCCAAGAAAAGTGCGAAGCCACCCTCGGCGCCACCAGTGCCGCCGGGCAGCGGAACGGCGGAGCTCAGCAGCTGGACAAAGGCGCTCGCGGCCATGACCGAGAAAAAGTCAACTTCGTGGTGGCCAAAGGAGAGCATCAAAAAGTACGGAACCAGGTAGAAAAACGCAAGCTGCAGCATAGTGATGACGACCGTGAGCAGCATGGACGAAAAATGACCGGCAGAGAGTTTGAATTTCTCGGAGAATGAGTAGATCTCGCCATCGACAAAGGTGCGCCAGCCCTCGATCTTTGTAGCCGAGACGCCCATTCGCTCGAGCCAATTGATGATGCAGTGCGCGACGCGAGTGACGGTCTTGGGCATGAGCGCGACGGCAAAAATGCCAAGCAGAATGCAGCAGTGACCGCCAAAGCTAAAGACGCACAGCAGCGTCATGTCGCCATAGCGCTCGGCGAAAAACGGCATGCGGGCAAGCAGCAGAATGGCGCCCCATGCCACCAGGCCAAACTGGTACACGATAAAGCGCGTGAACTGCGTGGCACCCGCTTCGCCCACGTTTTGGCCAGCTTTGGTCAGACGGTAAATCTGGGCAGGCGTAGAGCCCATCATCATGGGCGTCAGGTTGCCAAAGAAGATGCCGCTCGCCTCGACCGAAATGAGGTCGCGGATACCGACGGGCGATTCGGGGTCGAGCCAAACGGCGATCGCGTACGCCACGATGCCAAAAACGAGATACAAAAACATGCAAAAGCATGCAGCAAAGAGCCAGGGCATCTGAACGCTGGACATAGCGGCCCAAAACTGCCCCATCTGCCCGGTCACGACCAGATAGACGATGTAGCCGATCAGCACAACGCCGATGAAGATGGCGCCGCGACGCGCGCTCTTGTTGTCATCGCCGCCAGAAACCTCGACCTGAGGCTTTGGGCTATGCTGAGAGGACTCCGTCATGAGGCTCCTTCTGACCGTCAAAGTATCTGGCCTATTGTACCCGTATGGGAGATGAGCAAAACGTAAAGCAATGGGGCAAATGGGATTAACAGACCAGACCACTTGCAATAAAAAACCCGGCCTTCATACGAAAGACCGGGTATCTAAAACATGGTAGCCCGTACCAGATTCGAACTGGTGATCTCCGCCTTGAGAGGGCGGCGTCC
>CAUFXK010000063.1 GCA_959596495.1 uncultured Collinsella sp.
CCCAGATAAAACCTGCCAAAACAAACCTGTCCCTTTTTGGTAGGTTTTTGCCTTGGGAGCGGTACCATACAGGCAATGTTTAAACGAGAAAGGTGGGCTCCCATGGAACCTAAGCAGTATTACATCGGCATCGACGTCGGCGGCACCTCGGTCAAGGAGGGTCTGTTCGATGAGGACGGAAACCTGCTTGCCAAGGCTAGCGTGCCCACGCCTCCCATCGTTGACGCTGCGGGCTTTGCCGCGGTGACCGAGGCTATCGACCAGGTGGTCGCCAAGGCCCAGATTCCGCGTGCCTTTGTGTCGGGCATTGGCCTGGCCGTTCCGTGCCCCATCCCGGCATCGGGCGATGCCAAGGTCAAGGCGAACATCGCCATCAACCTGCCCGAGCTCAAGATCGCCATCCAGGAGCACTGCCCCGACGCGGTCGTTAAGTACGAGAACGACGCCAACGCTGCTGCTATGGGCGAGGCCTGGCTCGGCTCTGCCAAGGGCGTACAGAACGTGGTGATGGTTACCATTGGTACCGGCGTGGGCGGCGGCGTTATCGTTAACGGCGACGTGGTATCGGGCGTTGTGGGTGCTGGCGGCGAGATTGGCCACATGTGCCTGAACCCGGCCGAGGAGCGCAC
Source organism: uncultured Collinsella sp. (assembly GCA_959596495.1). GTDB lineage: Bacteria > Actinomycetota > Coriobacteriia > Coriobacteriales > Coriobacteriaceae > Collinsella. The sequence continues at coordinate 630 of CAUFXK010000063.1, forward strand.
CTGCGGCTGCGGCGGCCATGGCCACCTGGAGCAGTATTCCAGCGCCACCGGCGTGGTGAGCAACTACCTTGCCGAGTGCAAGAAGGCAGGCGTCGAGCCCATCGAGCTGACCGGCCCCTCCGATTCCAAGGACGTGTTCCAGGCTTGTCGCGAGGGCGACAAGCTCGCGCTGGCCGCGGCCGATACCATGGCCGACTATCTCGGCCGCGCACTGGCGCTTATTGCCAACGTGGTTGATCCCGAGATGTTCCTCATCGGCGGCGGCGCCTCCGCCTCGGCCGATGTCTACCTCGACAAGGTTCGCGAGCACTTTAAGCAGTACGCGCTTTCCGCCTCGCGCGAGACGCCCATTAAGGTCGCTTCGCTCGGAAACGACGCCGGCATCATCGGTGCCGCCTACGTAGCCCTGCGCGCTGCCGGTAAATAGCTGGTGCAAGGGGGACAGGTTACATTGCACCAACATGGTGCAAAAGGGACAGCCTTGGCCCCCGTGCCTGCGCCCCAAAATATGCCGTGGCCCTTCCGTCTGCGAAGGCTCGGCATCGGCGTGCTACCATAGCTACGTCCAAGTACACATATCAAGTGGAGGATATCCATGGCAAACGTTCTTGTCTTTGGTCACCAGAACCCCGATAACGACGCCATCATGAGCGCCGTCGTCCTGTCCCAGTTGCTCAACCAGGTTGAGTATGCCGGCAACACCTACGAGGCCTGCGCCCTTGGTCAGCTTCCGGCCGAGTCCGCCAAGCTGCTCGCCGACGCTGGCATTGCCGAGCCCCGCGTGATTGATTCCGTCGAGGCCGGTCAGCTCGTCGTCCTCACCGACCACAACGAGTCTGCCCAGTCCGTCGCCGGCCTTAAGGACGCCACGGTCTTTGGCGTCGTCGACCATCACCGCATCGGCGACTTCGAGACCGCCGGTCCGCTGCACTACATCTGCCTGCCCTGGGGCTCCAGCTGCACCATCGTCACCAAGCTTGCCGGCGTGCTCGGCGTTGAGCTTTCCGACGTCCAGGCCAAGCTGCTGCTCTCGGCCATGATGACCGACACGCTCATGCTCAAGAGCCCCACCACCACCGATGTCGACCGCGCCGTCGCCGCCAAGCTCGGCGAGCAGGTGGGCGTCGACCCGGTCAAGTTTGGCATGGAGGTCTTCCTCACCCGTCCGTCCGGCTCCTTCACCGCAGCCGAGATGGTCGGCAACGACATCAAGATGTTCGAGCCTGCCGGCAAGAAGCTGCTCATCGGCCAGTACGAGACTGTCGACAAGAGCCGTGCGCTTGGCATGATCGACGAGATTCGCGAGGCCATGCGCGCCTACGCCGCCGAGAAGGGTGCCGACGGCATCGTCCTGTGCATCACCGACATCATGGAGGAGGGCTCGCAGGTCCTGCTCGAGGGCGAGACCGAGGCCGCTCAGAAGGGCCTGGGCATTGCCGACGAGCACGACGGCGTCTGGATGCCGGGCGTCCTCTCCCGTAAGAAGCAGGTCGCTGCCCCCATCATGGCCGCCTGCTAGGTTTAGTTGACCAAACGCCACGACCGGATCGCGGATGCCCCGCGCTCCGGTCGTTTTTTGTGCACGGCGCCGCGTCGTCTCTTGGATAGGCGTGCCCGTGCCGTTGAGCAAATAATGTTCAACCTGTGGTTCCGCTTTTCGGCCACGCTTGCGCGCTTGTCGTGCAGGGTAGGCTAGATGCAAGCGTAATACGTTAGAGCGCGGCGCCGCCACTTGGGCGGGCCGTGCTTTTTTAAGACGGGAGCTTTCCCGTGAAAGGAGCCGCCCATGGCAGCACCCGAGCAGCTGTTCAACGTCCGTGAGCGCAAGCGTTTTGAGCGCCATGACATTTGGGAGCGCATCGCCGAGAACGGCACGATTTCCGCCGCCGTCATGGTCTTCGCCGCCATCGCCGCCGTCATTTGCGCCAATACCGATGCCTACGAGGCCATCCATCACTTTTTGGAGACCCCGCTGTATGTGGGTCTGGGCAACCTTACGGCCGGTCTCACCGTTGAACTATTCGTCAACGACTTCCTCATGGCGATTTTCTTTTTGCTGGTGGGCATTGAGCTTAAGTACGAGATGACGGTCGGCGAGCTCAAAAACCCGCGCCAGGCTATGCTTCCCATGCTGGCGGCCGTGGGCGGCGTCGTCGTTCCCGCCTGCATCTATCTGATCTTTAACCATGCCGGCGCGCACAACGGCTGGGCCATTCCCATGGCAACCGATATTGCCTTTGCGCTGGGCGTGCTGTCGCTTTTGGGTAATCGCGTGCCCAACGGCGTGCGTGTGTTCTTCTCGACGCTTGCCATCGCCGACGACCTCATTTCCATCGCCGCCATCGCCATCTTCTACGGTCAGAGCCCCAATCCGTTTTGGTTGGGCGCCGCCGCGCTTGTGACCTGCGCGCTCGTGTGGCTCAACAAGACGCAGCATTACCGCCTTGCCCCGTACTCGGTGCTGGGCCTGCTGCTGTGGTTCTGCATGTTCAAGAGCGGCGTGCATGCTACGCTCGCCGGCGTCATCTTGGCCTTTACCATCCCGGCCAAGTGCGGCGTCAAGCTCGATAGCCTCACCGATTGGTTGGGCGAGTGCCTGCCGCTGCTCGATGACCGCTACGATGACGAGGCACACATCCTGGGCCAGCATGACTTTACCGTCTCGACTACCAAGGTCGAGCGCGTCATGCACCGCGTGACCCCGCCGCTCATTCGCATGGAGCGTCTGATCTCCACGCCGGTCAACTTTGTGATCCTGCCGATCTTTGCGTTCGTCAACGCACAGGTTCGCCTAGTGGGCGTGGACATGAGCACGCTGCTCACCGACCCGGTGACGCTCGGCGTGTACTTTGGCATGCTGCTGGGTAAGCCGATCGGTATCTTTGGCATGACGTTTGCCCTGGTTAAGCTCAAGATCTCCGAGCTGCCGCATAACGTTAACTGGCACATGATTGCCGGTGTGGGCATTCTGGGCGGCATCGGCTTTACCATGTCGATTCTCATCAGCGGCCTTGCCTTCCCGACGGCCCAGTTTGAGGTTCTGGCCGCCAAGGCCGCTATTCTCGCCGGCTCTGTCACCGCGGCCGTACTTGGCATGATCTACATGAGTGTGATCTGCAAGCACCCCGCGCCCAAGGACGAGTAAAAGCACATACAAGTTTGAAAACGCCGCCTGTGAACACCATCACAGGCGGCGTTTTAGTCATTCGGGACGTTCTTAATGACTAGGTTTATTCCACGGTGCCGTAGATGGCGCCCCAGCCGTGGGCGGCCAAGGCGGAGTTGAGCTGGTCGCAAAGTGACTGGCGGTCGTAATAGCCGGGCGGTAGCAGGTTGACGATTTCCATGAGATCGGGCGCCAGGTCCAAGATTTCGGCCTGTACGATCAGATCCAGGCGGTCGATGGCGTGACGGTCGTAAAACAGCCCATCGACCAGGCGCTGTAGGTCGCCGAATTCCTCGGCTTGGAACGATCCGTACTCCATAGTGCCTCCTTGGGCGCCCCACGCCGGCATGCGCGGCGATTCGTAATTCATTGCGATGGACTTAATCTATCACGGCTTCATACCGTTGCGGCGGTGGCGGTCTATACTTAGACGAACTGCAACGTACCGCTTCGCGAAAGGTCGCACCCATGCAGACGATCTACCAGAAGATGGAAACCACCGAACTCGATGCCGCCATCGAGGCGCTCAAGGCCGAGGTCGCCGAGGTCAAGGCCAAGGGCCTGGCGCTCGACATGGCCCGCGGCAAGCCGTCGCCCTCCCAGGTGGACATCTCTCGACCCATGCTCGATATCCTCAATGCCGATGCCGATCTGCACGACGGCAATGTCGACTGCTCCAACTACGGCTGCTTTGAGGGCATTCCCTCGGCACGCAAGCTGGCGGGGGAGTTCCTGGGTTGCCCCGCCGAGCAGACGCTCGTGCTGGGTTCGTCGAGCTTGCTGATCGAGCACGATATCGCCGGTATGTTCTGGCGTTGCGGCTCGTGTGGTAGCGATCCTTGGGAGGCTTACGAGGCAGCGCACGACGGCAAGAAGGTCAAGTTCCTGTGCCCGGTTCCCGGCTACGATCGCCACTTTGGCATTACCGCCGACTTGGGTATCGAGAACGTTCCCGTCGCGATGACCGACAACGGCCCCGATATGGACGAGGTCGAGCGTCTCGTTGCCGCCGACGATTCCATCAAGGGCATCTGGTGCGTGCCCAAGTATTCCAACCCCACGGGTATCACCTTTAGCGAGGACACCGTGCGCCGCCTAGTCGAGATGCCCACGGCCGCGCCCGATTTCCGCATCTTCTGGGACAACGCCTACTGCGTGCATGACCTGTACGACGAGACCGACGAACTCGCCAACATTTTTGACCTCGCTCGCGCGGCGGGCACCGAGGACCGTGTGGTGGCCTTTGCCTCGACGTCCAAGATCACCTTCCCGGGCGCCGGCATCGGCTTTATCGGTGCGAGCCCCGCGGTTATCGCGGAGTTCTCCAAGCGCCTGAAGGCTGGCCTCATCAGCGCCGACAAGCTCAACCAGCTGCGTCACGTGCGCTTCCTTCCCACCATCGAGGCGGTCAAGGAGCACATGAAAAAGCATGCCGAGTTCCTGCGCCCGCGCTTTGAGGCCGTTGAGCGTAAGCTCACCGAGGGCCTGGGCGGCACGGGCTGCGCCACCTGGACGCACCCCCGCGGCGGCTACTTTGTAAGCTTCGATGGTCCCGAGGGATCGGCCCAGAAGGTCGCCGCGCTTTGCGCCGACCTGGGCGTCAAGCTCACGCCGGCCGGTGCTACCTGGCCCTATGGCAAGGACCCGCGCGACACCAACATCCGCATCGCGCCGAGCTATCCCACGGTCGAGGACCTGGAGGCCGCGCTCGATGTGCTGGTGCTGGCCGTCAAGCTCGTCGCTGCCGAGCTTGCGCGTGCCGAGCGCGCCTAACGCGTAGGGCCCCGCAAGTCCGCGCCCAGTACTATCCGCACTTTCGATACGTAAAGGAGCGTATACATGGATTTGGGTATTTCCACCAACCCCACGCCAGAGCTCTACACCATTAAGGTGACCGGTGAGATCGATATCTCTAACGCCGATAGCCTGCGCAATGCCATCGACCTGGCGCTCGAGCAGCCCACTGAGGCCGTTGAGCTCGATTTTGCCCAGGTGAGCTACATCGATTCGACGGGCATTGGCGTGCTCGTGGGCGCCGCGCACCACGCGGCCGACCACGGCAAGCGCTTTAGCTGCACCAATGTGCAGCCCCCGGTGATGCGCGTGGTTCAGCTGTTGGGTGTCGACCAGGAGATTTCGATCACCGCTGCATAATCTTTGCCCCCAAAAGGGCGTGCCGTTTGGCATATGTTTGTGATGCGCTCGGACGTTTTGGCGTCCGGGCGCTATACTTGACCGAATGAATAGACGAGTTCCGGCCGAATGGCGCGGTGCGGGCTCGACTCACATCGAGCCTTGGAGGCATGTGTGTTTGGTATTGGAGAGGGTGAGCTCGCGATCATCGTGGTCTTCGGCTTTTTGCTGTTTGGCCCGGATAAGCTCCCGCAGATGGGCCGCACGATCGGCCGTGCCATCCGTCAGTTCCGCGAGACGCAGGAAAAGATGACGGCCGTTGTTCAGTCCGAGATTATCGATCCGGTGAGCGAGGCCGCGTCGGCCCCGGTCAAGCCCAAGAAGGCTGCTGCGACCGACGACGATTCCGATGCGGACGAGGATGCCGCCGAGACGGCAGCGCCCGCCAAGAAGGAGACCTTTGCCGAGCGTCGCGCTCGTCTTGCTGCCGAGAAGGCCGCGAGCGAGGGTGCTGCTGAGGGCGAAGGTGCTGCTGAGGAGCCTGCGACCGAGGGCGCCGACGCCGGGTCCGCCGATGCCGCCGCCGAGTCCGCTTCCACTGCAGAGCCAGAGCCCGAGCCCGAGCCGGCAGAGCCCACGACGGCTGACCTCTACGCCCGTCGTCCCCGCAAGCGCAAGGCCGTCGTCGACCAGCTCGCTCGCGAGCTCGAGGCCGAGGACGACACCGCTGCCGCCGACGCCCCGAAGGGAGGCGATGAGTAATGCCTATCGGACCTGCTCGTATGCCGCTCTTCGATCACTTGGGAGAGCTCCGTCGCCGCCTGACCATCGTGGTCGTGTCGGTGTTTGCCGCCGCCATCGTGCTGTACTTTGCCACGCCCGTGGTGCTCGATATCCTGGAAGACCCCATCCGCTCGTTTGTGCCGGACGGTAAGTTCTACATCACCACCACACTCGGCGGCTTTGGCCTGCGCTTCTCGCTGGCCATCAAGATGGCCGTGGTCATGTGCACGCCCATGATCATCTGGCAGATCCTGGCATTTTTCCTGCCGGCGCTGCGCCCCAACGAGCGCAAGTGGGTCGTGCCCACGGTGCTCGCCTCGACGGTGCTGTTCTTCCTGGGTGCCATCTTCTGCTACTTCATCATCATCCCGGCGGGCTTTGAGTGGCTCATCGGCGAGACCTCGGCCGTCGCTACGGCGCTGCCCGACCTGGAGAACTACGTCAACATGGAGCTGCTCTTTATGATCGGCTTTGGTGTGGCGTTTGAGCTGCCGCTCATCATCTTCTACCTGTCCGTTTTCCACATCGTGTCCTATGCGGCCTTCCGCAGCGCCTGGCGCTACGTGTACGTAGGCCTGCTCGTGGGTTCGGCTGTGATTACGCCCGACGGCTCGCCCGTTACGCTGGGTCTCATGTATGGCGCCCTGCTCTCGCTCTACGAGATTTCGCTCGCCATCGCTCGCGTGGTCATTACCGCGCGCGAGGGCAAGGAGGGCCTGTTCGTGAGCCGTCTGGACCTGTTCTCGGACGACGAGGACGACGAGGAGTAAATCGGTATGCACGAGGTTGGCATTGTCAACGGCATACTCGATACAGTGATTCGCGCGGCGCGTGGGGCGGGGGCCTCGCGCGCCGTTTTGGTAATGCTGCGTATCGGGGATATGACCGAGGTCGTGCGCGAGGCGCTCGACTTTGCGTGGGAGACATTTCGCGACGAGGACCCGCTCACGCGAGGCTGCGAGCTTGCCGTGGAGGAGGTCCATCCACAAAGCGAGTGTCTGGACTGCGGTGAGGTTTTCGACCACGATCGCTTCCACTGTCGCTGTCCCCAGTGTGGTGGTGCCAACGTGCGCCTACTGCACGGCCGCGAGCTCGATATCGCAAGTATCGAGATCGAAACCCCCGACGATTAGCCCGCTAGCCATCTGGTGATGGGGTATAAAGGGGCCAAAGTAAGGAGCGCTAAGTATGGCCGAGAAAACGATTGATATCGCGTCGCCGATTCTGTCGCGCAACGAGCGCCTGGCAGATCAGCTGCGTCAGCGATTTGAGCAGACGAACACCTACGTGATCAACGTGCTGTCGAGCCCCGGCTCGGGTAAGACCACTACGATTCTGGGCACCAACGAGCGCCTGCGTGACAAAGCCGGCCTGCGCTGTGCTGTCATCGAGGGCGATATCGCCTCGGATGTCGACGCCATCACCATGAAGGAAGCCGGCATGCCCGCCATCCAGATCAACACGGGCGGCCTGTGCCACCTCGAGGGCAACATGATCATGGAGGCCGTCGATGCCTTCGACCAGGCTGTGGGTCTGGAGAACATCGACGTCATCTTTATCGAAAACGTGGGTAACCTGGTCTGCCCGGTCGACTTTGACCTGGGCGAGAACCTGTCCATCATGATTCTTTCGGTGCCCGAGGGCGACGACAAGCCCATCAAGTACCCGGGCATCTTCCAGCACGCCGGCGCGCAGCTGCTCAACAAGGTCGACGTGGCTCCGGCTTTCGATTTTGACATGGATAGGTATACTAAGACACTCGATGACCTCAATCCGCAGGCGCCGCGGTTTGCCGTGAGCGCGCGCAAGGGCGAGGGCATGGATGCCTGGTGCGATTGGCTCATCGGGCAGATTGAGCAAGCAAGGGCGTAAGTCGGCCGCCATACGGGCGGGCGTAGCCGCAGAGATACGAGATAGGAGCCTCTTTTGAAGCTCATCATCGCCGAGAAAAACGACGCCGCGCGTCAGATCGCCGAGCGTCTGTCCACGGGCAAACCCAAAAAGGACAAGGTGTACAACACCGCCATCTACCGTTTTGAGTGGAAGGGCGAGGAGTGCGTGACCATCGGCCTTGCCGGTCACATCCTGGCGCCCGATTTTTGCGACAGCGTGCTGTTCGATAAAAAGCTGGGCTGGTATTCGGTCACGGAGGACGGCGAAATGCTGCCGGCCGACATGCCCGATGGCTTGGCCCGCCCGCCGTACGACACCAAGCGCAAGCCGTTTCTTGCCGACGGTATCTCCATCAAGGGCTGGAAGCTCGAGAGCCTGCCCTACCTCACCTGGGCGCCCGTCATTAAGCTGCCGGCCGAGAAAGAACTCATTCGTTCGCTCAAGAACCTCGCTAAAAAGTCCGACAGCGTCATCATCGCCACGGACTTCGATCGCGAGGGTGAGCTGATCGGTTCGGACGCTCTCAACAAGGTGCGCGAGGTCGCGCCGGACTTGCCGGTCGCCCGCGCCCAGTATTCTTCATTTACCAAGGCCGAGATTACGCAGGCCTTCGACAATCTTGTCTCGCTCGACCAGAATCTGGCCGACGCCGGCGAGAGCCGCCAGCACATCGACCTCATTTGGGGCGCGGTGCTCACGCGCTACCTGACGCTCGCCAAGTTTGGCGGCTTTGGCAACGTGCGCTCCGCCGGCCGCGTGCAGACGCCGACGCTCGCCCTGGTGGTCGAGCGCGAACGCGAACGCATGGCGTTTGTGCCCGAGGACTATTGGCAGATTCGCGGCATGGGTGCCGCTCAGGGTGCTGCCGAGGATGACCGCTTTAAGATTGCGCACAAGACGACACGTTTTACCGACAAAGATGCTGCCGAGACGGCGTACGGCCACGTCGACGGCGCTACGACGGCAACCGTCGCCGCGGTGACCAAGCGCTCCCGCAAGCAGCAGCCGCCCACGCCGTTTGCGACGACCTCGCTGCAGGCTGCCGCCGCGGCCGAGGGCATCTCACCTGCACGTACCATGCGCATCGCCGAGTCCCTCTACATGGCGGGCCTCATCAGCTATCCGCGTGTCGACAACACCGTGTACCCTGCGACGCTCGATCTGGGCGCCGTGGTGAGCGACCTGGCAAAGATCAACCCGGCGCTGGCGCCCGTGTGCAAAAAGGTACTCGCCGGCCCCATGAAGCCCACGCGCGGCAAAGTCGAGACCACCGACCACCCGCCCATCTACCCCACGGGCGAAGGCGATCCGTCCACGCTCGACGGCGGCCAGCGCAAGCTCTACGACCTCATCGCCCGCCGCTTCCTGGCGACGCTTATGGGTCCCGCGACCATCGAGAATACCAAGCTCGAGCTCGACGTGAACGGTGAGCCGTTCGTGGCTTCGGGCGATGTGCTCGTGACCCCGGGTTTCCGCGAGGCGTACCCGTACGGACTCAAGCGCGACGAGCAGATGCCGCCGCTGGAGCAGGGCGACACGGTCGACGTGTTCGACATTAAGCTCGAGGCCAAGCAGACCGAGCCGCCCGCGCGCTACAGCCAGGGTAAGCTCGTGCAGGAGATGGAAAAGCGTGGCCTGGGCACCAAGTCCACGCGCGCGAGCATCATCGAGCGCCTGTACGCCGTGCGTTACCTCAAAAACGATCCCGTGGAGCCGAGCCAGCTGGGCATCGCCATCATCGACGCGCTGACGCAGTTTGCCCCGCGCATCACGAGCCCCGATATGACCAGCGAGCTCGACGGCGACATGACTCGCGTCGAGCGCGGCGAGGACACCGAAGAGCATGTCGTGACGCACTCGCGTGCGCTGCTGGCCGGCGTGCTCGACGAGCTGCTCAAGCATACGCAGGAGCTCGGCGACGCCATCAGCGACGCCGTCACGGCCGATGCGCGCGTGGGCACCTGCCCCAAGTGCGGCAAGGACCTGGTTATGAAGACGAGCGCCAAGACCCGCGGCAGCTTCATTGGCTGCATGGGCTGGCCCGACTGCGACGTGACCTATCCGGTGCCGAGCGGCGTCAAGGTGAGCCCGCTCGAGGGCGAGGCCGCCGTGTGCCCCGAGTGCGGTGCGCCGCGCATCAAGTGCCAGTCATTCCGCCAGAAGGCTTTCGAGATTTGTGTGAATCCGACGTGCCCCACCAACTACGAGCCCGACCTTAAAGTGGGCGAGTGCAAGGTGTGTGCCGAGGCCGGACGCCATGGCGACCTGATCGCGCACAAGAGCGAGAAGAGCGGCAAGCGCTTTATCCGCTGCACCAACTACGATGACTGCGGCGTGAGCTATCCGCTGCCGGCGCGTGGCAAGCTCGAGGCGACGGGCGAGACCTGTCCCGAGTGCGGCGCCCCCATCGTGGTGGTTAACACGGCGCGCGGTCCGTGGCGTATCTGCGTCAACATGGACTGCCCGACCAAGGAGAAGAAGCCCGCCCGCGGCCGCAAGAC
>CAUFXK010000064.1 GCA_959596495.1 uncultured Collinsella sp.
GAAAATCTCGAAAACGAGGAAAAGCGTCGAATGTTGTGACGGTTTTCCTGTCTGTGCCGGCGAGCTCCAGCGCCGTCTGGGGGTATAAGGCTAGCAAGTGTTTTATTTGCGAGGCCTAAGGGGCGCCCCGTATGGATATCGATAACTTTGAATGGTGGTATAGCGAGGGCGAGGCTCCGGACGAGGAGTGGGACGAGCCCGCGCCGTGTGACGTGTCGAGCGACGAGGACGGGACCGGCAGCGATGCCGCTGTCGAGCCTGAAGCCGCCTCCGATGCCGCCGAGTCCCTGACCTTTGAACAGGCCTGGGCCCAGGCCGAGGCCGACGAGGCGAAGGCCGATGCCACGGCCACGCTCGGCGAGCCGGCTGATATGTCGATCTCGCCGGCAAAGACCCCACAGCCGCGCCATACCATCGACCCCGGCAGCACGGCATCCTTCAGCATTCTCGACGTGCCCTCGCAGGGTGCCCAAGCACCCGCGCCCACACGTCGCCCCGACCTGGCTCGCGAGGAGGACGCGGGCCGTCGCTCTCCGCTCGGCCCCATCCTCATCGCCTTCATGGCCGGCGTTATCGCATGCTCGGTAATTGGAAACGTCTGGAGCCATGTTGAACAACAACGAAAAGACGCCGCCAAGGTCGAGATGTCCGTCGAACAATCGCTCAGCCGCACGCGCTCGGTGCATGTATCGGTCGAGGTCAAGGACGGCGCGACGTGGGACACCGCGCGCGGCGACAGCCAGATGCTCGTCCATATCGTGGGTCGCACGCTCAAGGGGCAAGCGATCGACGAGTACCAATACGTCAATTCCGAAGGTGACGGCATCGAGCTCAAGCCCGGCGACTACGAGCTCACGGTCGATGAGCCGCCCGTCGCCACCGACGGCACGCGTTACCGTGCCTCAAAGCGCATGGTTCCGGTGAGTTTTAATTCACAGGCACCCGATACGGTCGATAGCACGCCGCAGGGCGGGTTCGACCTTTACGCGATTGCTCAATAACTGCGCCTGACGCTCAACCCCGCCGCCAAGAGTGGGACAATAGCCCTCGACACTATTGTTTACTTTTGGAGGAAGTAGCATGTCCACCGTCACTACCATCAAGCGCGGCGGCCTTACCGCTGCCATCGATTCCATGGGCGCCCAGCTCACGAGCCTTGCCCTCAACGGCAACGAGTATCTGTGGCAGGGCGACCCGGCCTTTTGGGGCAAGCATGCGCCGATTCTGTTCCCCATCGTGGGATCGCTGCGCAACAACACGGCGACGTCTGCGGCCGGAACCTGCGAGATGCCGCGCCATGGCCTCGCGCGCATTGTCGAGCACAAGCTGGTCGAGGTCTCTGAGGACGGCTCGTCTGTCACCTACGAGATTACCGACACGCCCGAGTCGCTCAAGGCCTTCCCGTTCCACTTTAAGCTCAACATGACCTATGCTCTGACCGGAGACGCCACGCTCACGCAGACCTTTACCGTCACCAACACCGGCGACGTTGACCTGCCGTTCTCGGTGGGCGGTCACCCCGCATTTAACGTGCCCGCTCCTGGTGCCGAGGACGAGGCGTTCGAGGATTACGAGCTGGCGTTTACTGAGGCTTGGACTAACGAGGCCCCCGTCATCACGCCCGATGGCCTTATGACGTTCGAGGGCAGCTATAAGGCCCCCGATAACTCGGACGTGCTGCCCATCACGCACCGCAGCTTCGATAACGACGCCATCATGTTCACCGATACCCCGGGCTCCACGCTTACGCTGCGCGGTCGCAAGTCGGGTCACGGCGTCAAGATCGACTTTGAGGGATTTAAGTACATCGGCGTGTGGTCTGCCGCCAACGACGCCCCGTTTGTGGCGCTCGAGCCCTGGACCGGCCACACCACCATGGATACCGAGGACGACGTCTTTGAGCACAAGGTCAACACCATTACGCTGGCGCCGGGTGCTACCGACACCCGTTCCTTTAGCGTCACCCTGCTCTAGAGGTTCCGCCGTTCTAACGAACGGCGGACTGGTCGACGCTGCGCGCCACCCAGAGCGACAATTTGTCATTAAAAACGCAAGGCATGACCAGAAGGTCTATGCCTTGCCTTTTTCATGCCAACTTGTTCGCTCTGGGTGGCGCTCGCTGGCATTGTTAAAACATCGACGCTCCCAATGACTACCGTGTGTCTATTAATTTTTCGAGCTTGTGCTGCGCTGCTGGTCGCTGGCGTATATCCTGTCAAGTCGTCAGCATACGATTCAACAGGGAAGGCAGATTATGCATTCTCCCCATCAACGCGACGCGCATCCACAGCCGGTATGCAGCCGTCGCATCTTTTTGGGTAGCGCTCTCGCTGCGAGCGCTTCTGTCGTCGCCGGCGCACTTGCCGGCTGCCAGCGTCCCTCCACGCTGGAAGTAGTTCAGTCCACGACGGGCGGCGGTCGCGACGACCTGTCCGATTCTGTGATCGGCAAGGATAAGATCCGCATTGGCATGGAGGCGGCCTACGCCCCGTACAACTGGCAGGTTTCCGAGGCCAGCGAGTTCACGATCCCCATCGATAACGTGCAGGGAGCCTACGCCGATGGCTACGACGTGCAGATCGCCAAGATCGTCTGCAAGGCTCTCGGCGGCGAGCCCGTTGCCGTCAAGCAGAGCTTCTCGGGCCTTATCGACTCGCTCAACAACGGCCAGATTGACCTCATCATCGCCGGCATGAGCGCCACGCCCGAGCGCGAGGAGTCCGTCGGCTTTTCCGACCCGTACTTCATTGGCTACTTTGGCCTGTTCGTAAAAGAGGGCTCGCCCTACCAAAACGTCACCAAGCTCAGCGACTTCAGCGGTGCCACGGTGCTCGGCCAAAAGGACACCATGCTCGATACCGTCATCGACGAGATTCCGGGCGTTGTGCACAAGAACCCGGTCGATTCGGTCCCCACGGTGTTCTCGAATCTGCTGCAGGGCACGTGCGACGCCGTGACCTACAACACTGAGAACGAAAAGGGCTATATGGCCCAAAATCCCGGTATCGTCCCCATCCACTTTGCCGAGGGCGAGGGCTTTAAGCAGGAGGTCACGGCGAATGTCGGTTGCCGCAAGGGATCGGACAAACTGCTTAAGCTCATCGACAAGACACTCAAGGGCATCAGCCAGGAGGAGCGCGACCAGATGTGGGACGCGTGCCTCGACCGTCAGCCGGCATAGGGAGGCAGCATGAAAGGCATCAATCGTCTGGCCTCCTTTATCAAGGCCGACCACCGTTATGTGTACCTGGGCACGAGCGTTATCGCGGCGCTCGGCTTGGCATTTAGCCAGCGCAACCCCACGCCGCTGAGCTTTTTGGCGCCCACCGGCATCTTCCAGGATTGCCTTTGGGCGATTCTTTGGGCCTGGATCGTCGTGTCGGCGGCAGCGCTCGTCACCAAGGTTATGCACTGGAACGACTATCGCGAAACGTCGCCGTTTGCATCTGAGCGTTGCCGTTGCGGCGCGCGCCTGGGCAGCTATGTCGTGGTTGCCATCGCGGCGATCTTCTTTATCGACCGCTGCGTCATGTCGTTTGTCGACCTGGTGCAGGTGAGCATTGTCTCGGACTCCAATCCCAGCGACTTTCTGTCGAGCTTGGTCTACATGACCTACAAAAGCGGCGACTTCTTTATCCGCGGTATCGAGATCACCATCGCGCTTGCCACCTTCGGCACGGTCATCGCCTTCTTCTTGGCGCTGCTCTTTGTGTTCTTGCGCACCCAGACCTTCGATCGCGTCGACAACGACCTGGTGCGCTTCTTTAAGAGCATTGGCCGAGGCTTTGCGACCGTCTATTCCACCGTCGTGCGCGGCACGCCCATGATGGTCCAGGGCCTACTCATCTATTACGCGGGCTTCACCGTTTTGCGCGGCATGGGCTTCGAGACCGCCCAGGCCAACCAGATCTGGAGTACCTTCACTGCCGGCCTCGTCACCATCTCGCTCAACTCTACCGCCTACATGATGGAGGTCCTGCGCGGCGGCATCGAGTCCATCGACCCCGGTCAGGCCGAGGCAGCGCGCTCGCTGGGTCTGTCACAGTGGCAAGCCATGCGCAAGGTCGTGTTCCCCCAGGGCATTAAAAATGCGATTCCGGCGCTCACCAACGAGCTCATCATCAACATCAAGGATTCGTCGGTGCTTTCGGTCATCGGCGTGTTTGACCTCATGTACGCTACTACCACGGTCGCCGGCGTGTACTACCGCCAGATGGAGGTCTACTGCGTGGCGCTCGTGGTCTACCTGATCCTGACGCTCGTGGCGAGCCGCCTGCTCGAGGCCTTTGGCAAAAAGCTTGGCGCCGAGGCCCCGGCAACGCTGCCCAGCTCCAACTAGGCTCAAGACGAGGAGAATCATCATGGCAGATACCGCCACTACCGGCACCGCGGCCGCCGCACAGACCAATGAGCCGCTTATCCGCGTCGAGGGCCTGCGCAAGAGCTTTGGCTCGCTCGAGGTGCTTAAGGGCATCGACCTCGCTGTCAATCCCGGCGAGGTCGTCACCATTATCGGCGCCTCGGGCTCGGGCAAGTCGACCTTCCTGCGCTGCCTCAACCTGCTCGAGACCCCGGACGCGGGCCACATCTGGTTCCACGGCCAGGACCTTACGGCCGAGCGCTGCAATATCAATAAGCTGCGCGAGGACATCGGCATGGTGTTCCAGGGCTTCAACCTGTTCAACAATATGGACGTGCTCGACAACTGCACGCTCGCGCCCGTCACGCTCAAAAAGATGAGCAAGGCCGAGGCCGAGAAGGTCGCGATGGAGCATCTGGCGAGCGTGGGACTCGAAAAGTTCGCGCACGCCGCCGTGGGTCGCCTGTCCGGTGGTCAAAAGCAGCGTGTGGCCATCGCTCGTGCCCTGTGCATGAATCCGCAGATCATGTTGTTTGACGAGCCGACCTCGGCGCTCGACCCCGAGATCGTGGGCGAGGTGCTCGAGGTCATGCGCAAGCTCGCTGCCGACGGCATGACCATGGTCGTCGTCACGCATGAGATGGCCTTTGCCCGAACCGTATCCGACCGCGTGGTCTTTATGGACAAGGGCGTGGTACTCGAGGACGCCGCGCCGGCCGAGCTCTTCGGCAATCCCAAGCACCAGCGCACTCGCGAGTTCCTCTCTCGCTATCTCGAGGACAAATAACCGGCGCAAACGCCTACGTTGCAGGGCCGCTCCCGTGGGGCGGCCTTTGTCGTCACAATCGAAAGGATGTCATGGCCGAGGTTTGGCGCTTCTTTGCGCATGAGGACGATTTTGCCGATCTGGATGAGGCCGGCGCGTGCGAGCGCCTGGGCCGCGTGCTGTCGTTTCCGACCGTCTCGAGCATGGATGCCGAGGCGGTGGACTGGCAGCCCTTCGACGACCTGCGCGCCTATATGCAGCAGGCCTGGCCGCACGTGTTTGCGGCGGGCGAGGTCGAGCTTATCGGCCATTCGCTGCTGGTGGCGCTTGCCGGCAGCGATCCGGCTCTTAAGCCCGTTATGCTCATGGGCCACATGGACGTGGTCCCGTGGTGCCGGGCACCGAGGCCGACTGGACGCATGCTCCCTTTAGCGGACACGTGGACGACACCTACATCTGGGGCCGCGGCGCGATCGACATGAAGGACCAGGTCGCAGGCATTCTCGAAGCTGTTGAGTATGCGCTGGCGCACGGTTGGCGGCACGAGCGCACACTGCTCCTGGCCTTTGGCCAGGACGAGGAGACTACGCAGCACGGCGCAGGCGCCATTGGCCGCGCGCTCGAGGAGCGCGGCATTGAGCTTGAGTACCTGATCGACGAGGGCGATTACCGCATCGCTCCGGCTGCCGAGTACAGCGCGGGCGAGGGTTGGCTCATGCACGCCGACCTGGCTGAGAAAGGTTATGCCGACATTGTGCTCAAGACAAAGAGTGCGGGCGGGCATTCCTCCAACCCCTACGGTGGCACGTCGCTCGAGGTGCTCAGCCGTGCCATCACCGCAATCTGCGATATCGAGTGGCCGACGCGCGTGACCGACTTGCTTGCCGCCCAGCTCGTCGAGTTGGGGCTCTACACGGCCGATGAAATTGCCGCCAACGGGGACGTCATTGTCCGCGACTGCCTCGCCAGCAAGAAGCTCTATCCGCTGGTGACGACCACCTGCGCGCCCACGCAGATCGAGGGTGGCAGCACCGGCGCCAACGTGATGCCACAGGATATGTGGGCCAATATCAACTTCCGCATGCTCGAGGGCACGGGCGTGGCCGACGTTGTGGCGCGCTGCCGTGAGGCGGTTGCCGGGGCGGACCTTGCCGGTCGTGTCGAAGTGGAGCTGGGCCCCGGCAGCTCCGAGCCCTCGCCGTCCCCGCGCATCGGTGGTCCCGGCCTCGAGGCGGTTCGCTCCATCGCCGCCCGCTATTTCCGCGATCCAAAGGGGACGGAGGAAAACGGATCATCAGCGGCGGGCGGAGCTCCTATCGGTATCGTTCCCTCGACCGTGATCGGCGCGACCGACGCTGCCAACTACCAGCACATTTGCTCCGAATGCATTCGTTTTTCGGCGTTTGTGGTCGACGATGACGAGTGCGACCGCGGCGTCCACGGCACCAACGAGCGCATTACCCGCCGCGCCTACCTCCAGGGTGTCCGCTTCCTCATCGCCCTGCTCCATACGCTCTAGAATGCGACAAGGCGATAGTCCCTTTGTTAGCCGTTGGGGACGTCCACTCATTCCGTGCGGGTTATATGCAGGTTTGCCTGCGCACGCTATCATGTATGGGTTAGACCGCAATTATGTACCCCATACGCGAAGGGATGCGCATGTATCTGAAGATCGACATGTTCTAGCCGGGCTTACCCCCGCAGCGGCGCCCCGCGCCCCATCAACTCTGCCGATTTTCACCTTCACGCATATAAAGGAGTCCCGCCATGCGCGACAAGCTCGAAAAGATCATCAAGGCCTACGAGGAACTCGAGAAGAAACTTTCCGACCCGGCCGTCGCCTCCGATATCAAGGAGTTCACGCGTCTCAACAAGGAGTACGCGCACCAGTCCGACCTCATCGCCGCCTCGCGCGAGTACATCGGCGCGCTCGATGACATCGAGGCTGCCAAGGAAATGCTGCACGATACCACCGATGCTGACGAGAAAGAGATGCTCCAGATGGACATCTCCGAGAACGAGGACAAGCTTCCCCAGCTCGAGGAAGACATCAAGTACATGCTCATTCCGAGCGACCCCAACGACGACAAGAACACCATCGTCGAGATTCGCTCCGCCGCCGGTGGCGACGAGGCGGCCATCTTCGCCGGCGACCTGTACAAGATGTATCAGCGCTTTTGCGAGTCGCGTGGCTGGAAGACCACCGTGCTCGATTCCAGCCCCAGCGAGGCCGGCGGCTTCAAGTCCATCGAGTTCAAGGTCGAGGGCGACCGCGTCTACTCCGTTATGAAGTACGAGTCCGGCGTGCACCGTGTCCAGCGCGTCCCCAAGACCGAGTCCCAGGGCCGCATCCAGACTTCAACGGCTACCGTCGCCGTGCTTCCCGAGGCCGAGGAAATCGACGTCCAGATCAACCAGTCCGACTTGCGCATCGACACCTACTGCGCCTCCGGCCCTGGCGGTCAGTGCGTTAACACCACCTACTCCGCCGTGCGCATCACCCACCTGCCCACCAACACCGTGGTGCAGTCGCAGGAGCAGCGTTCCCAGATCCAGAACCGCGAGGTCTGCATGCAGATGCTGCGCGCCCGTCTGTACGAGATGGAACTCGAGAAGCAGCAGGCCGAGCTCGGTGCCGAGCGCCAGAGCCAGATCGGCCACGGCAACCGTTCCGAGAAGATCCGTACCTACAACCAGCCCCAGGACCGCGTGACCGATCACCGTATCGGCTTCAACTCCACCTACAACGGCGTCCTCCTGGGCGACCAGCTCGGCACCGTCATCGAGGCACTCGCCGCCGCCGAGCGAGCCGAGAAGCTGGCACAGGCTGTTTAAGTTACGGCGTTTTACCAAACGCCGTAACTGCTCGACGCTGCGCGCCGCCCAGAGCGACAATTTGTCATTCAAAAGGCAAGGCATGACCAGAAGGTCTATGCCCTGCCTTTTTCATGCCAACTTGTTCGCTCTGGGTGGCGCTCGCTGGCATTGCCAAAACATCGGCGTTTCCTTGGTTGTCAAATGATCCGTAGGGAGTCATTGGTGACATTGCCTTGATATTTTATTCAGTCGGCTGTGATGTCATTTGAGCTGCTTACCTGCTTAAGGTAATTGACGGCATAAGTCCGCTATCGAAAATATTGCTCAAAATATCGTTCAAGAAGTCGCGGAGCGATTTTTGATGGGTCGTGCGTCAAGCGATGTGGCAAGTTCTTGGTTAGATATTGGTCAGTTTTGGGGCAACCTTGCCAAAAGCTTGACGAATGCAAATTTAGACGTCAGCGAATGAACACTTTGAGCGAGCTCGGTGCAAAATTCTGGGCTGATTCTCGATAATCGCCTTCAATCGCCCCTTGCCAAGCGCTAGCCTCGCTTACAATCTGCTCCGACATTCGCGCGCCGTCCGGCGCTTAAGAGGGGAGGGCCCCATGGCAAACGAGATCTGGACCATCAAGCGTTGTCTCGAGTGGACCAAGGAGTACCTAGCCGAGCGCGGCGAGGAGCACCCCCGTCTTTCTGCCGAGTGGCTGCTGTGCGCAGCTACGGGTCTGGCGCGCATCGACTTATATATGCGCATGGACGAGACGCTTAACGCGGCCCAGCTCGAGACCATGCACGCGGCCGTCGTTCGTCGCGCCAAGGGCGAGCCGCTGCAGTACATCACCGGCAGCACGCAGTTCCGCATGATCGACGTCGCGTGCGCCCCCGGTGTGCTCATCCCGCGCCCCGAGACCGAGATGCTCGTCGAGGAAGTCCTCAATTATCTGGATGCCGAGGTGCTGAGCCCCGAGGCTGCTGCCCGTCAGCGTGTTGAGCTGCCTTGGAACGATGAGGTCGAGGAGGCACGCAAGGCCGAGGCCGCGCTGGCAGACGAACGGGCGACCGCCGAGCGCCGCGCCGCTAACCTGACGGCTGCCGATGAGGCGGCGCTAGGCGGCGACGTACTGGGTAGCCGCGCCTATGCCGAGGAACTGGCCGACCGCGAGGCCGAGGAAGCCGCCGCGCAGACAGCAGAAGCCGAAGCGGCAGAAGCAGAGGCCATGGAAACCCCCGAGCCCGAGCTCGACGAATACGGCATCGCCATTGAGGACAACGACCAACAGGCGACTCCCGCGCAAGATGCCGCCGAGGCTAACGTATCTGCCCCAGCCGAGCCCCGCACTGCCCGCGTTCTCGAGGTCGGCTGCGGCACGGGCTGCATTTCGCTCTCCCTTGCCTGGGAGCGCCGCGGGCACGTTACCTGCACTGCTACCGATATCGAGCCGCGCGCCATCGACCTTGCTACCAAAAACCGCGATGCGCTTGGCCTCACGTCCGACGAGGTCGCCTTCAGCCTCACCAACCTGGTGAGTTCCATTCCCCGCGAAGAGTGGGGCACCTTTGACGTACTCGTCTCCAACCCGCCCTACATCCCCACCGATGTCATGCGCTCGCTGCCGCATGAGGTCAAGGACTTTGAGCCCGATCTGGCGCTCGAGGGCGGTGCCGACGGTCTCGATATCTTCCGCCGCCTGCTCAACGCGGCGCCCTACATGCTGCGTGCCGGCGGCCTGTTTGCCTGCGAACTCTACGAGGGCGCGCTCGACGCCGCGGCCGAGCTCTGTCGTCAAGCAGGCCTTTCGGACGTGCGTATCGTCCACGACCTCACCGATCGTCCCCGCATCGTTCGAGCCATCGTCACCGAGCCCAAACAGCGTATTTAAGCTGAATAAATAGACATTTGCGCAAGTTTGTCCTTGCAATATACCGTAAAACTTCTACTATAGAAGGAGAAAGGTATGTCAAATCAGCTGCATCGGTACCGTATCGTGCTTGATTACATTGAACCTTGGCTTGATGAGCAGGATGAAGCTACGCTGAAGCAGATTTATGCAGACCTTTTGGTGCTCGAGAAGGAAGGTCCCAGCCTTGGTCGTCCGCTGGTTGACCGCGTAAAGGGCTCGAAGCTTCATCATTTAAAGGAGCTGAGAGTGACGTCGTGTGGTGGGCAGGTGATTCGCATCCTCTTCGCCTTTGACCCCAAGCGCCAGGCGGTATTGCTATTGGCGGGTGATAAGTCGCGAGCGGGATCGTCAAGGGCAAAATGGAACGGTTGGTATGCGATCAACATTCCAAGGGCCGAGCAAATATACCGTCGCCACGTAAGGAGGCTCGATCGAGATGGAACTGCATGAGTATATGGAATCTCGCGGGATAACACGCGACTCCATTACCGCCGAGCAGGAGAGGACTCGCGATCGTATCGAAGCCTATAAGCTTGCTCAGATTCGCAGGTTAAAAGATCTAACACAGGCGTCGGTCGCCCAGTCGATGGGCGTTTCTCAAAAACGTGTATCCGAGCTCGAGCGTGGGGAGTTGGGTTCGATGAGGCTCGACACGCTGAGCAGGTACGCAGAGAGCCTCGGCGGAAAACTGGTTGCAAGCATCGAGTTTCCCGATCGTACCGTTACGCTTGCGCGCTAAAAATCTTCAATTAACCCCCTCACTTTCACCGACTACTAGAGCCGCTCACCAAACCAACATGCGCTCTGGGCAAATAGGTTGAATGTTTCGTGCGAGAATGCCCCACAGTAAACAAACTTGCACCAGAGCGTAAGGGGCTGGCATACACATGCAGACGGTCTATCGGGTATACGAGGGAACGCGCGAGCCGCATCGGCTTGCCGTCGAGCGCACGGCCGAGGTGCTCGGCCGCGGCGGCCTGGCTTTGATCCCGACCGAGACCGTCTACGGTGTCGCCGTGGCAGTCAACGCCTTCTCGGACGCCGTGCCCCAAGATACAAGCGAATTCCCATCGTGGCCGCGCGATCCGCAGGCTGCCGTCAA
>CAUFXK010000065.1 GCA_959596495.1 uncultured Collinsella sp.
GCATGGCATATCGTCTGGACATCAAGCGCATTCTTTCGATGAACTTCTTTCACGACCTGCCCATGATCATGTTGGGCTGTGCCCTGGCCGCGATCGCAACCGACCTGTTTTTGATTCCCAACGGCCTTGCCGCCGGCGGTGTTACGGGCCTGGCGACCATTATTCAGGCGGTCGGTGCGTCTCATGGCGTGTCGCTGCCCGTTGGTATTCAGACCATCGTGATGAACGCATTGCTGCTGCTCGTGGTTGTGCGCGCGGGCGGAATGTTCTATGCGGTGCAGACAGCCACGGGCTTTGTGCTGCTGGGCTTTTTTACCGATCTGTTTGCGCCGTTTGTGGCGCCGCTGACCCATGACGATCTGATGCTGCCTGCCATGTGGGGCGGTATCGTTACGGGCATTGGCTACGGTATGGTGCTGCGCGCCGGCGCCAATACCGGCGGTTCCGACACCATTGGGCAGATTATTTCGCGCAATACGTCGCTGCCGGTGGGCTCGACGGTCATGGCCATCGATGTCGCCGTATGCGCGCTGTCGGCCCCTGTCTTCTCGATTGAGAACGCTCTATATGCCGGCCTTTCGATGGTTATTAGCGGATACGTGATCGATGCCGTGGTCGATGGCGGCAACAAGCGCCGTATGGTGCTCATTATCTCGGACAAGTTTCCCGATATCGCGGCCGATATTATGTACGGCTTGGGGCGCGGCTGCACCAAGTTTAAGGCGACCGGCATGTATTCGGGTGCCGAGAAACCGGTGATCATGGTAATTGTGAGCCGCCGCGAGCTCAATACGCTCAAGACCATCGTGCGCGAGCGCGACCCGCGCGCCATCGTGACGGTTGCCGACGTCACGGAAGCCTTCGGCGAGGGCTTCAAGGACATCAACGCGTAGAACTTCCAATTGTTTTGCGCCACCACTTGCTTGTTGAGGGCGTTCATCCAAAAGACGTTCACATTGATAAACCGTTTCATCAGGGCGTCTGCCTGCTCAATTGTTCAAATAATGATAAAAACTCTGGTAAAGCCCTCGGTTTCTTCGCATAATGAATGACGTACGTGCATTGCGGCTGTGTTGGGATTACCTTCGGTGCCGTGCGCATTTTGCCTATGAGGATGAAAGGAAGGCACAATGAGCGACGTAGAGCTCAAAAAGGTTGCCAACGAGGTAAGGAAGGGCATCGTCACCGGCGTGCACGCTGCCAAGTCCGGCCACCCGGGCGGTTCGCTCGGCGCTGCCGACATCATGACCTATCTGTATTTTGAGGAAATGAACGTCGACCCGGCCGATCCCCGCAAGGCAGACCGCGACCGCTTTGTGCTCTCCAAGGGCCACTGCGCACCCGGCCTGTATGCCGTGCTCGCCGAGCGCGGATTCTTCCCCAAGGAGGATCTTGAGACGCTGCGCCACATCGGCAGTCACCTGCAGGGCCATCCCAACATGAACGACACCCCGGGCGTTGACATGTCCACCGGTTCGCTCGGCCAGGGCATCTCCGCCGCTGTGGGCATGGCCGTTGCCGCCAAACACTGGGGCGACGACTATCGCACCTACGCCCTGCTGGGCGATGGCGAGAGCGAGGAGGGCCAGGTCTGGGAGGCCGCCATGTTTGCCGGCAACCAGCAGCTCGATAACCTCTGCGTGATCGTCGACCACAACGGCCTGCAGATCGACGGCCCCGTCGAGGAGGTCAACGACCCCATGCCGCTCGCCGACAAGTTCCGCGCCTTTAAGTTCCACGTGGTGGAGCTCGCCGACGGCAACGACTTCGACCAGATCCGCGCCGCCTTTGCCGAGGCCCGCGCTACCAAGGGTCAGCCGACCGCCATTATCGCCGAGACCATGAAGGGCAAGGGCGTCTCCTTTATGGAGAACCAGGTGGGCTGGCACGGTAAGGCCCCCAACGATGAACAGTTTGAGCAGGCCATGGCAGAGCTCACGGCCGCCGGAGAGGAGCTCTAGGATGGCAGACGTCAAGAAAATCGCCACGCGCGTAAGCTACGGCGAGGCCCTCGTCGAGCTCGCCAACGAGCACGATGACTTTGTGGTCCTCGACGCCGACCTGGCTGCCGCCACGCAGACCGGCAAGTTCAAGGCAGCCTGCCCCGACCGCTTCTTCGACGTGGGCATTGCCGAGAGCAACCTGATGGGTGTTGCCGCCGGTATCGCAACCACCGGTCGCGTTGCCTTTGCGAGCACCTTTGCCATGTTCGCCGCCGGCCGCGCCTTTGAGCAGGTCCGCAATTCCATCGGCTACCCGCACCTTAACGTTAAGATCGGTGCCACGCACGCCGGTATCTCGGTGGGCGAGGACGGCGCCACGCACCAGTGCTGCGAGGATATCGCCCTCATGCGCGTCATCCCCGGCATGACCGTGATTGTTCCCGCCGACGACGTGGAGGCCCGCGCCGTGACGCGCGCCGCCTACGAGTGCGATGGCCCCGTGTACATGCGCTTTGCCCGTCTGGCCTCGCCGGTTATCAACGACCCCGAGACCTACAAGTTCGAGGTGGGCAAGGGCATCGTCATGCGCGAGGGCGCCGATGTGACCATCATCGCTTGCGGCCTGATGGTCGGCGAGGCTCTCGAGGCCGCTGAGCAGCTTGCTGCCGAGGGCATCGATGCCGAGGTCATCAACATGCACACCATCAAGCCCATCGATGCCGACCTGATCGTCAAGAGCGCCACCAAGACCGGCCACGTCGTGACCGTCGAGGAGCACTCCGTGATCGGTGGCCTGGGCAGCGCCGTTGCCGACGTCCTGTGCGAGCAGTGCCCGACGCCGCTCAAGAAGATCGGCGTCAACGACACCTTCGGTGAGTCTGGCCCGGGTGCCGAGCTCTTGCACAAGTATGGCCTGGACGCCGCCAACATCGTGGCGACCACCAAGGAGTTCTTGGCATAAGGCAAGACGAGGCAAAGTATCGCGTCGACAACCGCAAACAAGCCAGAACAGGGGCGTCCTCAAAGAGGGCGCCCCTGTTTATGCTGAATTTAAATTAGAGTCCTGCCAAGCAAAGTTCCCATGGGGAAACGGGCCCACCCCAACAAAGTGCAATTCAGACCCTTCCAACTTTGTATGCGCAGCATCTCAAGTTGGTGCGTCGGCCCCATAGTAGCCGCAGGCCGGGCGCAGGGTTACCTCCCAAATCTTTCCGCAGCGCAGGCCGGCGTTTGTCCGCAGCTCCGCAGGAGCAGGACAAATGCCGGCCATGCGCGAGGACGATTTGGGAGGTAACCCTGCGCCCGGCCGGTGAGACCCAAACCCCGCCATGCTTCTTATGTGCAGTAAAGCTAATGCTGCTAAAATACAAAGCGCTCATGTAGTTTAAACGCACGACGATAAGGAGCACCAGTGGGTAACCACTTCCGTACCTCCGGTGCGGGCGATGATGCCCCCAAGACGCAGACGGGCGTCCAGGGCAGTCGTTTCGCCACTCCGGATTCAGAGGGCCAGCCTGTTGCTCAGGCCCCCGCTCAGCCGGCAGATCAGGCACAGCCGGCATCCGATCCCTTTGCCTACAATCCCACCAGCGATGTCGCGCTTTCCGGCACGGCGGGTTTTGAGCCCGTTCAGGCCGTGACCGCTCGCGTGGAGCAGCCTCAGGCTGGCGCCGCCACGCCGCAGCCTACCATGGCCGGCATTCCCGACCCCATGGCCCCTGCGACGCCGGTTCCTCAGCCTGCGCAGTCCGGTCTCTTTGCCGCTATTCCCGATCCCACGCAGCCTGCTGCCCCGGTGGTCGAGAGCGATCAGGCCGCCGAGGTCGCAAGCCTCGATAACGCGCTCAACAACCCCGATTTTACGTCGGTGTTTGCGCCCATCGATCCGCAAGCCAGCCGCAAGAAGATGGCCAAGCAGGCCGGTGTCGAGCCCGTCATCCTTATGGAGCATGTCACCAAGATCTATCCGGCACAGCCCAACAAGCCTGCACTCGACGACATCAACATCGAGATTTATCCGGGCGAGTTCGTCTTCCTGGTCGGTCATTCCGGCTCGGGTAAGACCACGCTGCTGTCGACGCTCAACCGCGACGTCAAGCCGACGAGCGGCCGCATCTTGGTTGCCGGTCAGGACCTCATGAAGATCAAGAACCGCAAGGTTCCGTTCCTGCGCCGCCAGATTGGCGCCGTGTTCCAGGACTTTAAGCTTCTGCCGCAAAAGACCGCCTACGAAAACGTGGCGTTTGCCCTGCAGTGCATCGGCAAGCCCAAGGGCGTCATTCGCAGCCAGGTGCCCGAGGTGCTGCGTCTGGTCGGTCTGGCCGATCAGATGGACTCGCTGCCCGACCAGCTTTCCGGTGGCGAGCAGCAGCGCGTCGCCGTCGCCCGCGCTATGGTCAACCGTCCGCCGCTGCTGATCTGCGACGAGCCCACGGGTAACCTCGACCCGGCGATCTCGCTGGGCATCATGAAGCTGCTCGAGCGTATTAACCGCACCGGCACCACCGTGATCGTCGCCACGCACGACCGCGAGATGGTCGATAGCATGCACCGTCGCGTGATCGCCCTCGAGGGCGGCCACGTTATCCGCGACCAGGAGAGGGGAGGTTACGGCAACTATGGCACCAACTAACGTGGGCTACTCCTTCAAAGAGGCAATCAGTCACTTCTTCCGTAACTGGACTACCTCGCTCGGCGCCGTCATCACGATCTTCCTTTCGCTGTTTATCATCGGCCTGTTCATCATGGGCTCCGCGATGCTGAACTCCGTGATCGGCACCGTCGAGGATCAGGTTGTCATCAACGCGTTCATTAGCGATGACGCCGATCAGGCCGATGTTCAGGCTTTTGAGGCCGAGCTTAAGACGTGGAATAACGTCAAGTCCGTGACCTATAAGGACAAGGACGACGCGCTGGCCGAGTATACGAGCAAGATGTCGGGCAACGCCGACGCCACCATGAGCGCGCTCGATGGCCAGAACCCGCTGCCGGCTTCGTTTGCAATTGAGATGGACGATCCGTCCAAGGTCGAGAGCACGGCCCAGAAGCTCAAGAAGAACGCTGACTTCCAGAAGATCGCGGATGACGGCGACGTCAACGCGAGCGTGCTGTACGGCCAAGAGGAAGTGAGCCGCCTGTTCCAGGTGACCAACTACATCCGCATCGCCGCCGTGGTGCTCGTTGGCCTTTTGACCTTTATCGCATTCATCTTCATCAACAACACGATTCGCCTGTCCATCACGGCGCGTCGTCGTGAGATTGCGATTATGCGTCTGGTCGGCGCCAGCAACGGCTTCATTCGCGGCCCGTTTATCACCGAGGGCGTACTGCAGGCCATTTTGGGCTCGCTGCTTTCCATCGGCGTTCTGGAGCTGCTGCGCAATCTGATGATTCCGCGTTTGCAGGAGAGCATCGGCTGGATGTCGTTTGCCCTGCCGATGCAGTACTACCTGGTGACCTATGCTGCGCTGATTCTGGTCGGTGTGATTATCGGTCTCTTTGGTTCTGCCATAGCCATGCGCCGCTACCTGCGCGTGTAGGCATGCCTGGAATTCATCCCTTCCAACGGGTCGTCTCTTATGGGGCGGCCCGTTTTTTTTGATCCCAAGGGAACGGCAGGAAAGCGAATCATTTGGGTAGACTCTTTGGAGTTCGTCATCGATAGCAAGGAGGCGCCATGGGGCGCAATAACAAGCATAAGCGCGGTGCCCGCAATAAGCGTGGGCCGGTGCGCAGCGAACGCCGTCCGAGCCTGACCGGGCGCGTGCAGCTCCATGAGCATGGCGCCTATGTCATAACCGAGAGCGGCGACTACAAGGTTATGGGCCGCGGTAAGCGCGAGATCATGGATGGCGATACCGTTGCCGTGAGCATTAAGAACAGCCCGCACGGTGAGCGGCGCGCCGTGATCGAAGGCGTGGTTGAGCGCGCAGCCATAAGCGTGGTGGGTACGTACCAGACCGCTGGTCCGCTCGGTGTGATCGAGCCGCTCGATTCGCGCCTGAAGGCCGACTTCTTCATTCTGCCCGAGGATACCTCGGCGGATCGTCTGGGCGTCCACCCGGGTGATGCCGTTGTCGCGCGCATTTTGACCTACCCGACGCGCCTGGAATCGGGCACCGTGACGATCGAACGCCGCATTGGCGGAGATGACGCGCCGGATTTGGGCGTTCAGTATGTGATGGCGCGTTACGGCTATACCGATAGCTATCCCGAGGCCGCGCTGGACGAGGCCGAGGGGCTTTCGCTCGATGTGTCCGCGGCGCTTAAGGACCCGCTCCGCCGCGATCTGCGCGACCGCTTTGTCATCACGATCGACCCGGTCGACGCGCGCGACTTTGACGATGCCATTTCGCTTGAGCGCACGCCCGAGGGTGGCTACAAGCTGGGTGTGCATATCGCTGACGTTTCTCACTATGTGGCTTGGGACGGGCATATCGATCTTGAGGCTCGCCATCGTACGACATCGGTGTATCTGGCCGATCGCGTGCTTCCCATGCTGCCCGAACGCCTGTCCTGTGACCTATGCTCGCTTCGCCCTGACGAGGACCGTCTTGCGTTTACCGTTGACATTGAGCTCGATGCGCAGGGTCGCGTGCGGCATTACGATCCTTACCCCAGCGTGATTCGCTCGCGTGTGCGTATGGACTATGACGGCGCCGAGGCGCTGCTGGTGCGTGCCGACGCGGTTGAGTATTCGGTGCTGGAAGGCGCCGCTGAGGATGTTGCGGCTGCTGAGGCCTCGCGCGAGGAGGCGCTTGAGCGCGGTCTTGCGTGTGAGGAAACTGCTCGCGGCTATAACGTTGACCTCGGCGATTTCCTTGTCGCCGCCAACGAACTCGCCGAACTTCGCTGTCGTATTCGTCGTGCCCGCGGCTCAGTCGATTTTGACACGGCCGAGATTCGCGCTCTATTGGATGAGGACGGAGTGCCCGTGCAGATTGTGGCGCGCGAGCGTTCGTGTGCCACGTCGCTTATCGAGGAAGCCATGCTACTCGCCAACGAGTGCGTTGCAGAGTGGCTGGCAGACCGTGATATCGAGGCCTGCTATCGCGTGCATGAGGATCCGAGCCCCGATAGCCTGCACGGTGCCGCCGTTGCGCTGGCGCAGCTAGGCATCATCGACGATCGCCGTGCTGCCGGTATCGCCCTGGGGAGTCCCGATGAGCTACAGGCTGCAGTTGATGCTGCCGCCGGTACGGCCAACGCACCGCTCGTCAACACGCTGCTTCTGCGCAGCATGCAGCGCGCACTGTACAAGCCGCGCAACGAGGGCCACTTTGCGCTCGCCGCGCCGTGCTACTGTCACTTTACGAGTCCCATCCGGCGCTACCCCGATCTGGTGGTGCACCGCGTGCTCAAACTGCAGTTGGCCTATGAGCAGCTCGGCGGCAAGGACGCCCTGGTCCGTACGCCGCGGCTGATCGGCAAGGGGCGCGAGTCGCTGCCGCGCATTCTGCCGCAGATCTGCCGCGCATGCAGCGATGCCGAGCGCGCGGCA
Source organism: uncultured Collinsella sp. (assembly GCA_959596495.1). Lineage (GTDB taxonomy): Bacteria > Actinomycetota > Coriobacteriia > Coriobacteriales > Coriobacteriaceae > Collinsella. The sequence continues at coordinate 7,444 of CAUFXK010000065.1, forward strand.
GATGCCGCTAGCCATGCGACGCAAAAGATCAAGATTGCCCAGTACTATGAGGACCGTCTGGGCGAGCGCTATGCCGGAACCGTCTCGTGGGTTAGCAGCATGGGCCTCTTTGTGCGCTTGGACCTGACGCAGGTCGAAGGCTTGGTTTCGATCAAGAGCCTGGGCAACGAGTGGTTCGAGTTCGACGAGGATGCGCTTACGCTGACGGGCGCCGACACGGGGACTCGCTATGAACTGGGCCAGCGCGTGATTATCGAGGTCTCGCGCGTCAATACCACGCGTGGGCACTTGGACTTTAAGCTTATCCATTAGCCAAATCTCGACTCATGGCGGGAGAGCGGAGGGCGGTCTTTCGGGGCCGCCCTCCGCATTTGGATCATGGCTACCTTGCCGTCTGTTCGGCCGCCCGCTTACCTGCTATTCGAGAGGTAAAACCTACCAAAATAAACCTGTCCCTTTTTGGCAGGTTTACAAGAAAGCGGGGATGAGATGGCGACGGTGTATGGTTATGCGCGGGTGAGTTCGCGCGATCAGAATCTTAATCGGCAGCTGGATGCGCTGGGCGCCTATGGCTTGGGCTCGGCGAATATTTATGCCGACCATGCGAGCGGCAAGGACTTCGATCGACCGCGCTATCGCGAGCTGCTGCACGTCCTGGGAGACGGGGACGTGCTGGTGGTGCTTTCTATCGACCGACTTGGTCGTAATTACTCCGAGATTCTTGAGGAATGGCGTCGCATTACCAAGGAGCTCGGGGTTGCCATTGTGGTGTTGGACATGCCATTGCTTGACATGCGCGCCAGGGCAAGCGGCACGCCGGATGTGGCTAATACCCTGATTGCCGATATTGTGCTGCAACTGCTGAGCTACGTGGCGCAGGTGGAGCGCGAGAATATCCATCGGCGCCAGGCGGAGGGGATTGCAGCGGCGCGGGCGCGAGGGGTCCGTTTCGGTCGACCTCGCAAGCCGTGCCCTCCTCAGTTTGAGCTGGTACGCGATAGCTATGAGGCAGGCGATATTACCCGCAGCCAGGCAGCAAAGTGCCTGGGCGTGTGCGTGGGGACGTTCGATCGCTGGATGCGCGAGGCGGGGTAGGGGTTTGCGTCGCTTTGTCGCTTCCTGTTGCGATTCAAATTTTGATACGGTGACGATGTCATTTGGGGCTACACTCGCTGATATTCAAAAAAGGAGGTAGGCCCTTGGCGCGCGTAAAACAAATAATCGGATGGACCGCGATCATTCTGTTCGCTGCAACGCTGGCGGGCATCTGGGTGCTGACGGAGCAAAATGCGGTGGAGACGTCGTTGCTGAGCGAGTCCACCGCGCGCGTGGTGGAGGGTCAGGCTACGGGCGTTCAGGCTGCCGATGCCACGGGTGAAGCTCAGACCGAGAACGGGATGACCGGGGGCATCGATTCGGCTGCCTCGAATGTCCGGTCTGGCCGACTTGCTTCCATTCGCATGTGGGTGGGCACGAACGTCCGTCGCGTTGCCCATACCGTAGAGTTTTTCTTCGTCGGATTGTTCGCCTCGGTGGCCGTGGTTTGCTTTTCCAGGCGTCCGTGGAGCGTTTGCTCCCGTTGCGTGCCCGTGTTGCTCTTTTGCGCCGTCTGCTCCGTTGGCGATCAGGTACATAAGATCTTTGTTCCCGGCAGGCATTTCGACGTTATCGATTTAGGATTCGATGCTGCGGGCTATGTCACCGCGATGCTGTTGGTATTGCTGACGGCGGCGTTGGTGCGCCATGCGACTCGGCCGATCGGCGCCCATGCGAGGCACTAGCCTTAAGACGAGACATCGCGACTGCCTACGCTTCGACATTGACTACAATAACGGCTGCAATCGCGAGTGGTCGTCGATGTGCAGTTTTCCAGACACCTGTTTTCTCTAAGAAAGGAAATCCCATGACCGTACTGTTTGTTGAATATCCCAAGTGCTCGACCTGCAAGAAGGCCAAGGCATGGCTGGACGAACACGGGGTAGAGTATATCGACCGCGATATCGTTTTGGACAATCCCACGGCTGATGAGCTTGCGACCTGGATTGCTCGTTCGGGGCTGCCGGTGCGGCGCTTCTTTAATTCGTCGGGCATGAAATATCGAGAGCTGGGCCTGAAGGCGCGTCTGGATGCGGGCATGACGGATCGGGAGTGCTATGAGCTGCTGGCGACTGACGGCATGCTGGTCAAGCGTCCGCTGCTGGTGGGCGACGACTTTGCGATCCCCGGCTTTAGGGAAGCGGCTTGGACCGAGGCGCTGCTGTAGCGGCTCCGGAAAGTGCGACCCGTTTTGAGTGATCGGCGTGGGATGTGTTTTCCATCGGCGGGCTCGCTCGGCTCAATCCTCGAGCTGTGCCCATTCGTGCGGATCGTAGACCTTTACGTGCTTGTTGGACTTGCCGCTCCAGTACTCTTCGTCCATAAAGGGCAGATATGCCTGAACGCCGGGGCAGATAAAGGGGATCCGCTGCTGTTGCAGTCGCTCGCGCTGGCGCTGCTCCAGGTGCGCCTCGGATATGACGGTCGGCATACCGGACAGCTCGACGAGGCTTGCCTGGATTCGCTTAAGGTCGGGGAGTCCCGCGTGCCATGACACCCGCAAGATCAAAAAGGATGCACGGCGGTATTTTGCCTGCATCACCGTGATGGCGGGGCGCAGTGTGGGATGGATTTTGTCCCGTTCGGGCCAAAGGTCAGCAGTGATCTCGAGGCCCAGGGTCTCCCATAGGTAATCAAGCTCTTCGTCCATGGTGCCTCGATATCCGTGCAATGATGACGGTTCGATTGTGCCATCAGCCGCGAGTGCTGCATTGTTGTAATCTACCAGCGGTAGATGTGGGATGTTTTACGGGCTTTGACGCCGTAGGTGTCGCTGGTGCTTCACAGGTCCTTCACGTGTTGGCCGTATTTGACTGAATTTCAAAAAAGTCAAAATTAGGGCTTGCGTCACGGCGAGACTTCCCGTATATTTCTTTCTTGCGCAAAGGCACAGCCGAGCGCAGCGATGCAGT
>CAUFXK010000066.1 GCA_959596495.1 uncultured Collinsella sp.
CCTATATATCGTCCCGCGCGCAGTTTCGCAGCGAAGCGAGAATGTTTGAGCACGGGATGATATATAGGCCCCCACAGGCAAGCGGACAGTCCGAAGCTAGCGGATATGCGCGGGTTTTTCGCCCCAGTAGAAGCGGCAGAAGGCTCGTTTGCGCTTTTGGGGCTTGCCTGCAAGTTCCATGGTTGCGATGGCGATATCCTCGGCTGCGCGTGGACGGCGCAGCACTTCGCCGTTAATGAGTAGTGCCTTGAGCGATTCGGGATGATCGTGCAGGTGGCGCAGGGTTACGATGAGCTCTCGCGCCGTGGTGACATGCATGCTGGCGCCCATGCCGGTGAGCATGGTGGTGTTGGCCTTTTCCTGGCCATATGACTTGCCCAGCAGAATCATAGGCAGGTGTGCGCACAGGCATTCGGTAACAGTGAGTCCGCCAGATTTGAGGATTGCCAGGTCACAGCCGTGCATAAGCGCTGCCATGTCATCGACGTAGTCAAGAACCGTGACGTTCTCGAGTTTCATGGCATCGAAAAGCGTTTTGAGACGGGTGGCATATTCGGCATCCTTGCCCGGCAAAAAGACAAAGTGCATGTCCTCGAAGCTGCGCAGGAAGGGGAGGGTGCGGTCCATCTCCGCGCGAAAGCGAACGTACGGTTGAGGCAAACTGGCGCCGGCCATCACCAGCACAACGAGCTTGTCTGTGGGGAGATTGAACTTCTTGAGTTCTTCCTCGCGATTGTAGTCCGTATCAAACCCGGCGCGAATGGGGATGCCCGTAATGCGGATCTTTGCCTCGGGAACCTTACGGGGTCGGAGTGTTTCGGCCATAAACTCGTTTGCCACGCAGAACAGGTCGGTGTCCTTATGGGGCCACCAACCCTCGACCTCGTAATCGGTCGGTACGCAAATGACGGGATAGTCGATGCCCATAATGACGCGCGCGCCGACGGCGACGTTGGCTGCCGTGATATGTGTGGCTACCACGGCAATGGGCCTGCGAGTTCGAACGTATTCGTTAAATGCGGGGAACATGATGCGCGACCATGCCGTGCCACCGCCCCAAAGCAGGTGTCCGGTAAGGGTATAACGCCAGGTCAAGTCATAAATTGGGCGCGTGGCGCCGGTAAACGAGGCGGCCGTTTTGTTGCCGTCGAATTTTATGCGTCCAAAATCGAGGATATCCAGGACCTCAATCTCGACATCCTGTGGTATTCCCTTGGTGCCGCGGATGAGGTCGAATGCTTGTGCAATTGCGTTGGCTGCTGCTTTGTGTCCCGAACCGACCGATGCGTGAACAATGGTTACTAAAGGTTTCTGTTCAGATGACAACACCAATTGTTCCGATTGGGGAGTGCTTTGCGCGGGCAGGGGAGCGTCGTCGCTCGTCTGCGTCTGATCCATCGATATCTCCCCTTCATCTTTGTTTCACAGAGAATCATTGTAGTGCATGAGTGTCACGTTCGCATAAATTTGGGTATGAGCGCAAAGAACGCCAATCTTTCGACAGGAGGTCTTTTCATGACTACTCATCAGCCGATCGATGTTGCGATTATCGGCGGCGGGCCTGCGGGCTATGCTGCAGCCATTTACGCGGCGCGCGCCAACCTAACGACGACCGTGATAGAGCAAGGCATGTCGGGAGGACAGATCGCCACAACCAATGAGGTCGAGAACTATCCGGGCATTCCGCTCTTGAGTGGCGCCGAACTCGGCGAGCGGTTTCAGCAACATGCAGAGGGCCTGGGAGCACAGGTTACATGGAGCATGGTTACGGGTATCGATTACGATGCGGATGCGGCGCTGTTTACGGTGCATCACGATATGGGCGATACGCTGGCCTCGAGTGTTATCGCTTGCATGGGTGCCACGCCGCGATCTGCTGGTTTTGTTGGCGAGGATACGTATCGCGGTCGTGGCGTTTCGTATTGCGCGACGTGCGATGGCATGTTCTTTCGCGGCAAGCAGGTTTTTGTCATCGGTGGCGGTAATGCTGCCTGCGAGGAAGCCCTGTTCTTGTCAGAAATCGCCAGCAGCGTGAGCATCGTCTTGCGCCGCGATCAGTTCCGTGCTCCCGATGGCGTAGTTCAAAAGGTGCTCGCAAAAGATAATATTTCAGTTAGGTACCAAACTAGTATTGTGGAACTTTCGGGCGAGGCCATGCCCACGACTATCACCTTTAAGGACAACGCTACGGGTGGCACTTATTCCGAGTCCTTTGATCCTGGTTCGTTTGGCATTTTTGTCTTTGCTGGCACGCAGCCTCATACCGAGCTTGTTGAGCATCTGGTAGATCTGGCGCCCGACGGCGGTATTGTGACCGACGAATCGATGGCCACCCGCACGCCTGGCTTATTTGCCGCCGGCGATATCCGCTCCAAGCATTTACGTCAAGTTGTGACCGCCGTTTCGGACGGAGCCATAGCGGCTACCAGCGCATACGCTTTTCTACGCGGATAAGTACGATAATATATCTTATGTAAGGTTGCTATCTTTAAACAAAGTGGTTGGACGGTGCGTCAATGTGCTGTCCAACCACTTTTACTTAGCGGCAATGTGGTATGCAAAACTAGATTATCTAGAATACAATATAGTAAACGAACGGAGGCCTCTGATGAACCACGTCAAACATGTTATCCCGATGTCCGATACATCGGTCGGCATTAAGCCGGAGGATATTCAGCCGACGGTGCTGCCGGATGCATTTATTCAGTCCGATACGGTGCGTAAACTCAACGCGTTGAGCCTGCCGCGCTATGACCAGCTGCCTAACGTATCGCTCTATCGTGATCAGGTTATCGAATATGTTGCGCAGTGGATGGAGCCGCTTTCGATTTGTGTGGAGCAGCCCGTCATTACGCCATCGATGATCAATAACTACGTAAAGGTCGGCCTCGTTCCCGCTCCGGTTAAAAAGCAATATGGTCGCGAGCAGATTGCGCGTCTCATCTCCATTTGTATCTTTAAGCAGGTGCTGCCCATCGCAGCGGTTCAGGCACTCTTTAACATTCAGCGCCTGAGCTATGATGCACCGACCGCCTTTGATTATGTGATTGATCAGCTCGAGGCATCGATTCGCGCGGCTTTTTCCATTGAGCAGGTTCCTGTACCCGATACGGCTCATCAGGTCACACGCGAGTCGCTGCTCGTACGCAGCGCGGTATCGTCTTTTGTATCGAAGGCGTATCTAATGAGCTACCTAAAGTTCAACGGGTTTAATAGCTAGCCGACGTACAAGACGGGCGGGACAAAGAGTCATCAGACACTTTGTCCCGCCCGTGTTTTTGTTTAGTTGGATTTTATCGGCCCGAAGCAACGACCATGCCGTAGCCGATAATGAGCCCGTGCATCTCGGCATAGTATGAATCCAGTCCGTTGCAGGGCATGATGATGGTCTTGGACCCGGGCCAATGCTCCACAATGCGGCTGGCAAGTGCCTGGGCGCCCGCCTCATTTTCGACATGGTCGATTACGACCTCGCCGCCAGTAAAGCCTTCGGCCTCCATGGTGTCGACAATCTTGGTGAGCATCTTCTTTTCGCCGCGGGTGTGACCAACGAGTTCAATTTTGCCCGCTTCGCTCGCCGTGCCCAAAATGCGGATATTGAGCTTGTTAGCAATAACGCCGGCCGCCTTAGGGATACGTCCGGCCTTCGCAAGGTTTTCGTAATTGCACAAACTAAAGAGGATCTTGCTGTTCTGCTCCAAGCTATCGAAATAGGCGCAGGCGTCCTCAAAGGAGGCATCTGGGTTGCTTGCAAGATAGCGGTCGAACAGCAGGAAGATCAAATCCATTTTGCCACCTGCGGCTCGCGAGTTAACCAAATGAATCTGACGGTCCGGCTCCTCGGCAAGCACCATGTCACGTGCGGTGGCCGCGGCATTGTAGCTTCCCGAGACTCCCTCGGAGATGGGCATGCAAATCGTCTTGTCGGCAAGCCTAAAGAGTTCGGTCCACTCGCCTACGCTCGGACAGGCGCTCGAAGAAGCGCTCGACTCCGCCTGCACGGCGCAATTGAGTTCGTGAACATCGAGCGTGAGGTCATCGACGAACTCGCGCTCCCCCACTCGAATTTTGAGGGGTGCAAATGCAAAGGTGGTATGGGGCGCGGTCGGTTGCCAATCGCGGAGGTTGCAGCTCGAATCGGAGATAAGTGCCCAGCTCATAGAGGGTCCTTTCTAGATGTTTCTCATTTATTATAGCCATCTTGCTTACCTTTGAAACGTGCATCTAGTATTGAAAACTAGCTCATTGGGGTCATGTATGGAGCACGGTCACAAATAAATGAACCTCGCAGCCCAAAGGCCACGAGGTTCACATTCGTTTGCTATACAGAGTGACTTAGTAGCGCACGAAAATGTAGTTGTTGTTCATGCCGGCTGCGACGGAGCTGATGATGACGCCCGTCTTGTAGTCGGAAGCATGGATCATCTGACCATTACCGATATAGATGCCAGTATGGCAGGAGTTAACCACGACATCGCCCGGTTGCGGGTCGGACACGCGGGTCCAACCCATGAAGGTGCCGGTGTTGCCCAGACGGCAGTAGCGGCCCGTGAGACAGTAGCTTACAAAACCGGAGCAGTCAAAGCTGTCCGGCCCAATGCCGCCCCAGGAATAAGCGCAACCCAGCTTGCTGTAGGCACGCGAAACAACGGAGCCGCCGTCAACAGACTGGTTCGGTGCGGAAGGCGTCGGAGCCGGAGCCGGGGCCGGGGCGGGCTGCGGCGTAGGGGCCGGAGCGGGCGTAGGAGTGGGCGCGGGCGTATTGCCGCCATCGTTGGTGTTCTCAGTCGTACCGGCGGTGTCGTTGCTCACCGTAGCCTTCTCGGCGGTGCTGGCGTTAATGCCGGCCTGAAGTGCTGCGTTGGCTTCAGCCTCGGCGGCAAGCTCGGCCTGCAGCTGGGAGTCCAGGGAGCTCACGACACTCTGGGCCTCAGCCTGCTGGGCGTTGAGCTCGTCGACCTTCTTCTGCGTCGCGGCGACGTTCTTCTCCTGCTCGGCCTGCTTATCAGTGAGCTGCTGCTTAAGGTCCTTGACATCCTGAATGGTCTGGGCCTGCTTGTCGGAAACCTTGCCGTAATAGAACAGACGGTTGAGCATGTCGCCCAGATCGTCGACGCCCGTCAGAACCTGAAGGAGACTCAGACCGCCGGTCTTGTACTCACCGGCAACGTAGCTCGAAAGCTTTGCCTGGCCCTCGGCAATCTCTTGCTGCTTTTGCGTGATCTCGCCTGCAGTCTGATCAAGCTCCTGCGTCTGTGCGGAGAGTTCTTCATGAATTTGCTGGGTCTGCGTGCCGATCTGCTCGAGTTTGGTACGAGCGGCGGCAAGGTCGGATGCGGTATCGGCATAGGCCGGAGCCGCGAGGCCCAGGCCCAAAACACAAGCGAGGGTTGCCGTAGCAGCGCAGCGTGCCATGTTTTTGTGCGTATTTGCTGTGCGCATGGAGCTTCCTTTCCGGTATCTAAGGGTAGCGGCTAGTCCACCGTTACCAGGCTAAAGAGCTCGACGTCCTCGTTGGAAGGCGTGAGCTTCTTCCGCGGGTTAAGAAACGCAAGCTCGAGGATACAACCGTAACCCACAAGCTTTGCGCCCATATCTCGCACCAGTTTACCTGTTGCCTCGACGGTTCCGCCCGTCGCGACCAAGTCGTCCAGAATCAACACGGTATCTTTAGAGGTAATGGCATCGGCGTGGATCTCGATAGAGTCGGTGCCATATTCGAGCTCGTAGCTCTCGCTCACCGTCTTGCGAGGCAGCTTGCCCGGCTTGCGTGCGGGCACAAAGCCAGCGCCCAGGGCGACGGCCACGGGCACGCCGACCATAAAGCCGCGAGCCTCGGGACCCACGACCTTGGTGATGCCCATGCCGGCAAAATGCTCGGCCAGGGCATCTACCATGGCCTTTAGCGCTTCGGGATTACCAAAGAGCGGCGTGATGTCCTTAAAGACAACTCCGGGCTCGGGATAGTCGGGGATGTCGACGATATGAGATTCGAAGTCGTACATGGCATGACCTTTCAGGGGAGGCTGGTTTGCGGCAGCGTCTATTTGGCCGCGCTGGCGGTGCCGGCGCGTGAGGGGGCGACAACCTTGAGCGGCTGCACGAGGGATTCCTCACGCACGGGGACCGCGGAGGTAGATGTCTCTTCGCTTTTGGCCTTGGTTGACTCGGAGCGTGCGATCTCCTCGTCGAGGGCATCGATATCGGCATCCTCCACCACGGCGTTGAGCGACTCGAATACACGGTTCTTGAGCAGAGCGGTATGGACGCCCTCGGTGAGGTCATGCAGCTTCTTAAACGCACGCTCGAGCTTGGCATCGCGCTCGTCATCGGAGGTATCCATGCCGAGCATGCTCACGAGAACCTGCTCAAACATCGAGGACTCGCGGTTTGCGGACGATACGTACTGGCGCAGGTTGCGCGGCTCGATATGGAAGCGCGAAAGCTCGGAGCAATAGCGGATGATTGGGAAATCGCGGCCATCGACAAGCTCGCGATTCTGCGGGCTTTTGATGATGCGAATGAGGTCGTTTTCGGCCAGGGAGCGGATAAACGAGATCTCGACTCCGAGCATATCGGGGATGGTCTCGATGGGATGCAGTTTTTGCTTAGTCTCCTTGGGTTCCGTCTTGAGCGGAACATCGGACAACAGGCCCACCTCGTAGGCGAGCGTAGACAGGTCCGTGGCGTTTTCCAGGCGCTGCTTGATCACGTTGAGCGGCATGTAGCGAGTCTTCTGGAGGTGCAGAATGACCTCCAGGCGGTCAACGTCCTCCTTGGAGTACTGACGATAGCCCTTAGGCGTGCGATGAGGGGTGATGAGCCCCTCATCTTCGAGAAATCTAATTTTTGAGTTCGAAAGATCGGGGTATGCGCCTCGAAGTAGATTGACGACCTGGCCGATACTCAGATAATTGCGTTCGGCCATGCCCTACTCACCGGTTTCGATGCGCTCCGGCGTGCTCTCGTGGTAGATGAGCGTAAACGTACCGATCTGGACGGAAGAGCCATCGTGCAGCGGTGCGCCGTTGACGATAGCGCCGTCAACCCACGTACCGTTGAGCGAGCCCAGGTCTTCGATGCGGGCACCCAGACCCTCGCGAATAATGCGCGCATGGCTACGCGACACGGTCATGTCGTTGAGGAAGATGCCGTTAGCGGGATCGCGGCCGATGGTGGTCACATTATCCTCGAGCTCAAAGGCTGCACCGGTTTGAGGGCCTTTGACGATAGATAAGACGGGCGCGGTGATGTGCACGTTGGCCATGAGGTCGGGAACGGTGACATCGCTCGAAGGAACGCGGAAAACGCAGGTGGCGTCTGAGGCCTTATCGTTCTGAGGCATATTGTTAACCATGTTGTCCATGACAACCCCTAACTTAACGCGGACATGCCGCAAAGAATGAACTGTACGTAATCATACCCCAACGACTTAGTCTTCGATTTCGGGGTTAAGAAAGTCGATGTCTTCGTCCTCGGGATGCGCCACGGCTTGTTTAATGGCCGCTCCACCCTTAATGGAATAGATGACAGCGGTGAGCATGGAGAAGATGACGCCGCCATACACGAAGAAGATGCCAAGCGGTACCGGACTGCCGTTGAGGCCCGGGAAGGCCGTGAACGTGGCGGGCAGCAGATGCCAGCCGTCCACGGTGGGAAAGCCCAACAGCATGAGCGAGAAGCCGGTCATGAGCAGCGCCGTGGCAATCTTGCCAGGAAAAACTACGTCGATGGGACGGCGATGATAATGGCGCACGATGAGCGTGCCGATTCCCAGGTAAATATCGCGGCCGATGATGAGCACGCAGACCCAGATGGGAAGCTCGCCGCGGACTACCAGGCCCAACACGCCGGTAAACAGCAGGGCGCGGTCGCAGACGGGGTCCATCATCTTGCCGAGCCACGAGACCGTCTTGGTCATGCGGGCAATCTGACCGTCCATCCAGTCGGTGGAGGCCGCGATGGCATAGATGACAATGGCGACGACACGGTTGTTGTCCGTCACAAACAGGTACAGAAAGACCAGCGTGAGGATCAGGCGCGTGAAGGTAATGAAATTGGAGATCGTGAAGATCTTATTCGACGGGTAATCGGAGGTGCCGATAAGCTCCTTTTTGATCTTCTTTTTGATGCCCACAGGACTCCCCCGCTGGTAAACGACAAAACTTTCGATACTATACCCGTTCTGGCGATGTCTATCCAGCGTAAGCATAGAGAGTCCAGACATGTGGAGGGTGCCTCTGGGCTGCGCTGTATTCTGCAATTGTGTACATCAGTCACCAAAAACGACATTTTTCGGCATCTTTGGTGGCTGATGTACACGTTTTGATTTGGTGATTACATCGATCGGGAAAGTTGTTGCTTTAAGCAAATGCGTGCGGGTCGAGAAGGGCTGGCGCCAAAAGAGCCCAACGGCCGTTACGGCTTCGTTAGAAACGCGCCCCACCATGGATGGTGAACCCGAAAGGCAAGGCGCGCGGGCACGGCGGCTCGGCCCGCGCGCCCGGAAGAGAAAGGATAAACCCATGGGCTACATGCTCGAGACGCGCGGGCTCACCAAGCGCTTCGGCCGCGGCGACCAGGCGCAGGACGCCGTGGCCGACGTGAGCCTTCATATCCGCGAGGGCGAGGTGTACGGGCTGCTCGGTCCCAACGGCGCCGGCAAGTCGACAACGCTCAAGATGATCTGCGGGATGCTGCGGCCGACGGCCGGGGAGATCCTCTTTGCCGGGCACGCCTGGCGCCGCGAGGACCTCTACGCAATCGGCAGCCTCATCGAGGAGGCGCCGCTCTACCCCAACCTCACCGCGCGCGAGAACCTGCGCGTGCGCACCACGCTGCTGGGCCTTCCCGAGAGCCGCGTAGATGAGGTGCTCGCCGCCGTGGACCTCGCGGACACCGGGAAGAAGCGCGCCGGGCGCTTCTCGATGGGCATGCGACAGCGCCTGGGGCTCGCGCTGGCGCTGATCGCCCGGCCACGCCTGCTCGTGCTCGACGAGCCCACCAACGGCCTCGACCCCATCGGCATCGAGGAGCTGCGCGACCAGATCCGCGGCTTCGCGGCGGCGGGTACGACGGTGATCGTCTCGAGCCACATCCTCTCCGAGGTGCAGCAGATGGCGGACACCATCGGCATCATCTGCGGGGGGCGCCTCGCCTACGAGGATGCGCTTCGTCCCGGGCAGGACCTCGAGGAACTCTTCATGAGCTTCTGCCGGGAAGGACGACGAGCGCGCGGGGAGGTGGCGGCATGACGGGCGAGAAAGGCGGCCTGCTCGCGGGCCTGCGCGCCGAGGCCCTGAAGTCGCGCCACGCGGCACCGGTTCGCCTGGCCGTGCTCATGGCGCTGCCGATGCCGCTGCTCGGCGCGATGCCCTACCGGGGCGTGCAGATCTTCAGCGCGTGGAACTACTGGTACGCGCTCTTCCTGCCCGTGTCTCTCTCGCTCGTGGTGGCGTGCGTCGCGCGGGCGGACGCGCGCACGCGGATGCGGGGGCTTCTGGGCCTGGGCTTCCCGCTCGGGCGCGCCTGGTGGGCCAAGGCGCTCTGGTGCCTCGCGCTCTGCACGCTCTCGAACCTCGTGGTCTTCGGCATCTACCTCGCGGGCTCGGCGTTCTCCTCGCAGGGCCTCACGGCCGCGGGCACGCTCACGATGCTCCTCTGCGCGCTCGCCAACACGGTGACCGCGGCGTGGATGATCCCCGCAGGGCTCTTCCTCACGGCGCGGCTCGGCATGCTCGCGGGCATCTTCTGCCCGCTCGCCGCGCAGCTCGTGGGTGGGTTCGCCTGGTCGCTGGTGCCGCTGCCGCAGCTCTTTCCGCCGTCGGCGAGCATGGTCATCCCCACGAGCTTCATCCCCGTGCTGCCGAGCGGCGAGCCGCTCGCGGCGGACATGGCGCTCGGCGGGGCGCTCACGGCAGACGGCATGCTCACGCTGGCGGGCCTTGCGGTCTGCGCGCTCGCGTTCGCCGCGCTCACGGCGGCGGGCGCGGCCTGGTTCGCGCGCTCCGAGGAGAGGTGATGGCCGTGGCACGACTCTCCGACCCGACGCCGCGCATGACTCTCCCGCGGGCCCTGCTCTCCGAGGCCCTGCGCCTGGCGCGCTCCCCGCTCGCAGTGGTGCACCTCGTCTGCGGCCTGGCAGCCGGTCTTGCCTGCGGCGAGTACTTCTCCGTAACCCGATGGGACCCGGCGCTGGGCGCGGACGCCTACGCCCAGTTCCTCGGCGCCCTCATGCCGCTCATGTCCGCCATCGTCTGCGGGCTCGCCGTGGACGAGGAGCGCGCTGCCGGGCGCCTCGCCAACCTCACGGCGGTCCCCTCGCGCGGGCGCGCCGTCGCGGCGAAGCTGCTCGCCCTTGCGGCGCTCGGCGCGGGCGCGCTGGCCGTGGCGCTCGGCGTGTTCGGGGCCG
>CAUFXK010000067.1 GCA_959596495.1 uncultured Collinsella sp.
GATTCGGTCGCACGGAGAGCATTTCCCAGTTGACAAAACTATAGGAACACCCCCCGAAGGTTAATTGCCGCTGCATGCATATGCGACACTCCCCTCGCTCAGGGTTTGTAGATACATTGCCGAGCGTAGGGCTATTCCATAATTCTGCTCCGGTCTTGCCGCAGCGGCAACCGCACCGCAAAAATAGCCAAAACGCCCATTCGAAACCAAACGCCCAGGTAAACGGCTTAACACAATCGCGAATACGACCCCAAAAAAAACCTACTTGGATACCCGCTAGGGGTACCTGTTTTCAGGCACCTTAAATCGCCTCTCGTTGCCTCGTTTTTTCGGCTACTCAGTAAAAAATAGGGGAGTACGCCAGTACTCCCCCTAAATCGTTTATATCCCGGTTGCTGCCTGCCAGTCTGCTCTCTCAAGCCTAGGCTTGAGCGCGGGGGGCTTAGGCCCCTAGGCTTGAACGTACTTGAGGTCAAGCTCTCCAGGCGCGTCCACGCACACCGCGCCGAACGTCAGGTTTACCAGCCGGGGCTGAGCTCCATAGGAGCAAAATCATTCTAGCGCTTACTATCAAGGATATCCGTCGTAGTGGCGGCTATCCGGCAAACGATCGTACTCTCGTGGTCCCGTTTCGAGTAATTCTTTGGCACGGTCAGGAGCATAGCGAACGGTTTCCGCTGTTCCGCTCATGTACATGGACGATGAATGAACTTCGATAGCAAACGCAATTTGGTTTTTGAAATATGGACGAATTCCTTGTCAGGAGGGTAGAATGGTGCCGACGGCAGCCCAAGTTGTAGAGAGCTGGGCAGAGCCGTTGCTTAATGAAGTTGGGTCATCGTCTTAGCGACGGTGGCCTTTCTTTTTGGGCTTCGAGCCCTGCTTGAGTGCCTTGGAAAGGCCGACAAGGGCCGTGAGGAGCGAGACCATAGCGGTCAGGAGCTTCACGAGCTCGGTGAAATCGGTCATGGGCATCACCTCCCATCAAATGGAGGGCTCTGCCCGGCACGAGGGCTGCCGACAGCAAGGACGATTCTATCAGAGCGGCTGACTCCCGCCCGATATTACCATCCCACCGCGCCTGTGCAAAAAAGAGGGCCGCCAAACAGCGGCCCTCCAGCGAAAGTGCACGTTATTTAGGACTGTGTGATCCTTTGAAAAAGGCTGCTGTATAATTACATATAAGAGTCATCCGGAAGGAGCTACCGATGAATACCAAGCGATTTATCCTGAATGCACTTCTGGTAGTGGCAATATTGACGCTCTTCGTCTTCTCGTACTCATACATGAATCAGCCAAGATTTGGATATGCTTTATACGCTGTTTTTTCCGGCGAAACAACTTACAACACTTACAACACTATTGGCTTCATTGACGCAATCTTTTTCTATGTAGTCGGCCCCTTATCAAGCGAACTGGTCGCTTTCCTTGTCTGCCTCAACCTGAATCAACGAAGCCAAACTCATTCAGCGACTTCGGCCAAACAAGGAATCAATCTCTTCGCAATAACGGTAATTCTGCAAATTCTGACAGTGTTGATTATCGCCCTGACCGCAACAAACGTTTTGAAGTATGAGTTCGGATTCATCGCGAGTTGCCTGATGGCAATTGCCGCGGGTATAGCGGTCTCGTATACGACACCGGCAAAGAAGTGGCTCAACTAACAGGGCCTATTTGGAATCCGAATCGTCCATGGAGCCGTCGATGCCGGTTTTGGTGTCGTCGTCCGTATTGGAATCGTCATCCTTGGGGCTTATAGGACAAAATGTGTATATCTCATAATGTATACGTTGCACCATGAGAGAGGGGTCTGTCATGAGCTGGAAACCGAGAAAATGCGTTATCGCCGGTCTCGTGACAACCGGTCCTGGCGGCGGCTTGTTTGCAACCGCAATGACATCGTACCGACTTTTCACTTGCATGTTCTGAAAGGCAGTTGCCATGCAGTCGCAAAATCAATCGAGATACTTGACCACAATCGGCTTTGCCCTGCTTGCATTACTCTTTGCTAGCGACCTCTTGCTGAAACCGCCCAAGGAACTCGTTTCGCTTGCCATAGCCTGCATTTCCGCCCTTTACTTTACGGCAACCCTATTCGTCGGACTAAAGGAGAGGAATAAAGGCGCAGTCGTTGCATCTGCCGTAGGCGTGATCATAGCCATTGCCTCATTCTTTATCTGACACATTGGTGATCTAGGGGCGATATCGTAGGAATACGACCGGGAGAGCCGGGACCAGATTGCCCGGGTTGCCCGGTCGGCTCGCGCGACGGCGCGGCGGTTCCACAGAAAGCTCTCCGGACTTCACGCCGTTTCTGATCGCATTGTAGACAGCCATCTCGTCTTCGCAGTCGGCGAGCACGCGGTGTGCGTCGTCGATTTGGATGTCCAGTAAATCTCGAAGGTCCTCCATGCACCAGCGTCCGAGATTTGGCCATGCGCGTTGCGCGAGCTGATAAGTGTCGATTGCGATGTTGTAGTTAAAGTCCAAGCCAAAGCCGTCCCAGGCAGAACGGCTTTGTTTCCTTGATTATCAACTTCATCCGGACACTTCCCGCATTCGTCCGTGTGTGTACGGATGAATGCGGGATTCGATACCCCGGCGGCCTGATCGGCAGGCCGCCGGGAACTCTCACTCCTCGATAAAAGCCGGCACCCGGTTAGTCCTACGCATCTTGAAATCGCCAGTCTCGTGGGAGACGTAGAGAATGCCGTCCATCCCATCTCGCGATGCATATGAAAGGTGAACAGAACCGCAATCCGCTCCATCATCGTCGAGAAGATCGAACGAATTCGGGTCGCTCGTTGCGGCCAAACGACCGCTCAGACAAGAGCCATCGTCATTACAGATTTGCCATTCCATGTCTTCGCCTGCAAGAATCGCCATAGACGGCGTGGTCGCGCCATCGTTGACATACATCCCGTCTATGCCAAAACCGTTCTCAGCGCCATCGATAAACGATTGCTCGGACCTATACCTCGCAAATGATGCACATAGAACCATTGCAAGACAAAGTACAGAGCCAACAATCGCTATCTTTGCATAGCTCTTGCCTATCATGTCATTCACCTCCCTCGTATGTATCGAGGTATTCCTGCTTGAGCGTCTGCGAGGACGACTTGATCTTTTCCACGAGCGTGCCGGCCTCGATGAAGTAGAACGAGTCGGTGAGGTCTGCCAGGTCGTCGAGCAGATGGCTTGAAATGAGCACGCTTCGTCCCCGCGCCACCTCGCTGCGCATCGCGTCGCAGGAGGTTTTCCGCTTTCCCGGATCGAGGCCGTTCAGCGGTTCATCGAGGATAAGGTACGGGCAATCGGTCGATATCGCCATGGCAAGCTTTACCTGCTGCTTCATTCCTGTCGAGAGTTTACGGGTCGGCTTGTCGAGATATGGGGAGATTCCGAGGGAGCTGCAGAGCGAGTCGATGTCGGTGGCCGATTTCCACGCCTCCCTAACGAAAGCAAGGTGCTCGATGGCCGATAGCGTGGGATAGAGATCCGCGCTGCCCGAAGAGCTCAGGTAGACGAGTTCTGCAAATTCGGCTGATCGACGTTGGCAGATTCCGTCTGCCGCCAGGCTTCCCGAGCGGATGCGGGTGGGAAATTGGCCCGACAGCGCTTCAAGAAGGGTGGTTTTCCCCGAGCCGTTGGGAGCAACGAGGCCCGCCGCCGTTCCCGGGCTCAGGAAAAGCGACCCGATTGAAAGTATCGTCGTGCTTCCGTATCCCACGCTCGCGTCCAGAAGCTCGAGCCCATGGTGCTTTTTCGCGGGTCCAGGCTGTTTGGGGGAACGTGTCGCAACGGCGCCGACCGTAAAAAAGACCGCGACGTATGCCAGGGCCACGGCAAGCATCGATGCGCTGCCTGAACCGGAGCCAATGAATTCTGTCGGGAAGCATCCTACGTAACCCGTTGCCTCGATAGGCGAGAATACGGGCAGTGGCAGGAGCCCGAGCACGGCATTATGCCCTAGTGCCGAATCGGACAATAACGGGAATGCCGGGGCCGCGACAAGCAGCGCGGAGGTAAGGGGGCCCGCGAGGACGCGCCTCGTTGCGGTCGATAGGACGGCGGAGCAAACGGATATCAAGGTTCCGCCCGCAAGCAGCGCGAGAAGCAGGGCTGTGAAGACGTTTCCCGCGGTCGTGGTGGTAAGCGCGCCGTCATGGAAGAAGGCGATCGGGTACCCAATTTGCCCGAAGCCGTTTAGGACCAAGGCGTAAATGCCCCCGGGTGCGAGGCCGGCGAGGAGCATCGCGGTCCCCGCGACGATTATCGAAAACACGATCTGAATAAGGCGCCGGAATTTGGGCACGGGCGCCTTTGCCGCCAGGGTCGCAGGCCTTGTGGCGCCGAGCACGAGTATCGACGAGAGAAGGAAGGGGATGAAGGGAAGGAAAGACGGCGCCGTGGCAATGGCGTAAGGCAGGAAGGAAAGGAATGGCAGGTCGTTTGCGGAGGCCGGGATATCCGTGATGCCGGAGCTGCTCAGGGCACGGCAATATGCGAGCGCTGCGTCATTGGTCTCTTGGTCTCCCACGATGGACCCGGATTGGAAGCCTTCGCCCATGAGCGCGTAGTAGCTCTCGGCAGAATCGAGAAAGGCGGCGTCGGTTTGAGCGGCAAGGGCGGCGTTCGCGTATCTTGCAAGCTCCGCGTCATTTTGCTGCTCTGGAGATAGGTCTGTGCCGCTGGCCTGGGGCGCGCGCGTATTGAATGCGTCGACAAAGCTCTGCATGCCCTGTTTCATAAAGAAGGGCCCGTAGATGGGTGAATTGAACGCAATGGGGATGGAGAAGGCTGCGGCGAGAACGAGCGTACAAATCCATGCGGCCCTGTCTCTTAGGATTAGTTTGAGAAGAAATCGACAGTACATTTAGAAGCACCTACATTTCTCAAGTCATCGTTAGATTAATAATGACAGACCGAATGAAGATGCGCGCGACGGGGGCGAGGCGAATGACTGAGCGGTATCGATACGCGGGTTCAACGGTATTATATGACCACATAGATTATTAACCTGCATTTCTAACAGTTAAGGAGACGGGTGCTTTCCAACACACTCCTTCGATGATGCCTTCCGCTAGTTGCTATGCCGGTTTCAGCCAACAAAGAATGTGCCCGGGCGCTCAGGTTCACCGTTAGCGTTGGCAACATATGAGATGGGCCAGACCCTTGCCGCGCGCCGATTGCGCGAGAGGTGTCGAGCTCCATGTTTATTCCACCTGCTTGTTATCAACCAGCTTCGTTCAACGTTAGACATTCAAGATGTCAGACGTCGAACCTGCGCCAAAGACGCAGCTGGGGCTACTAGTTGCCTACAATCGCTCGCGAAGCTCGCCTGTTCGTGCGTGAATATCTGACAGCTCCGTCAGACATTGTCGGACATTTGATTGTTCGACAAATGCGCACGTGGTCGCGTTCGCAAAGATTACTGAACGGTCGATGGGTGCGTTGAGACCGGAGCAAACGGCGGATGCCAGAAAAATGGCCTCACAGAATCGCACCCATGGTTGATAAAATTGACCGCCCTGGCGCAAATACCCGGGCGGTCAATTCATCCCCTCGTTCGCGATCCTGTTGGGTTTTGGGGCTTTGACATGTTGTTGACGGATGGATCAGCCGTACAGCTTGATCTCCCGGGGTTCCATGTGGTCGTCCCCCAATAAGACGTCCCTGATGTAGCTCTGCGGCAGGAACTCGACGGGCAGCACTGGGTCGTCGACGTAGCCGGGCACATGGAGTAGGCGTGGCCTTTGGATATAGCGTGGCCGCCTGCCGGCGGTCGGACTGCCACTTCAGTCAAAAGCTCAGGCGCGCGCATTAAAATAATGGATATATCGCTTGATAGGCTTTTGACCAAGCATGAACATCGCAGGTAAATCCGTGTACCAATTTTTGGTATACGAATTTACCTGCGGTTTGTTGAAAACTCTGACATGCGCTGCCGACTTCATTAAAATCGATTGCCGATCAAGTCTTCCTATATATGCGAGCCCTGAGAAGCTGCGCTGTGAACCTGAGACCGCTATCGATCGGCCCGGTGCACCGGGCCGCTGTCCTCGAGCCGGCATCAGCTTGCCGGTCTCAAAACGTATACTTGATTTAAGGCGGAGTGGAATGTGGGCGCGCAAGGAGATGCGGAATCGATGAGAGCCTCAAAAAAAATTACTGCAGTGTTATCATCTTTCATCCTCTCTATTCTTCCATTTCTGATTCTATGGGCGGCTTGGTCAGTCCTCCCTGATACAATTCCCGCTCATTGGAGTGGGGGTGTGGTTGATCGATGGGGCAATAAGCTTGAATTGCTGGTTGTTCCGCTGTTTTCTCTGATTGGTTCTATTGCAATTTCTGTGTACCTTATTGTTTCCACGCGGCGAAGAGAGTTCGCGGATTTCTCTGTTCGAATGCGACGGGACTTTGTTGCGTGCTATATTTCTAATCTTCTTTTATCGACAACCTGCTCAGTGATAATTGCCGTTTGGGTTCAGTTGATTCTTACGCAAAACACTGCGGTTGATGGGGGGCTTGGACTATCGATCCTGTATTCCCTTCCCGGGCTATATGTGATCTTGTGCGCCTTGCCGCCTTTTTATGCGAGCGGCGAGAGCAAAAAGGCAGAGCGCCTGATAACAGTTCTTATTGGCGGCGCGGAGATTGTTCTTTGTGGAATAGTGCTTGAAGGTTCGGCTGCCTCTTATGCGATGATTGGACTGATGATTCTGTTCTGTGCGTTTGAGATTGTGTCACAGGTAAGGGATAGCCGGTCCTTATGAGTTGAATTACGCGCGTGCGGATATAAAGGGTGGCATGTTAAATTTGTTGAAAACTCTGACATGCGCTGCCGACTTCATTAAAATCGATTGCCGATCAAGTCTTCCTATATATGCGAGCCCTGAGAAGCTGCGCTGTGAACCTGAGACCGCTATCGATCGGCCCGGTGCACCGGGCCGCTGTCCTCGAGCCGGCATCAGCTTGCCGGTCTCAAAACGTATGCCGTCCGGTACGACCAACAGCCGAGTCTTGCGCCCAGTTCGAGCAGCGCCAGAGCCCCGTGCCGGAACCCACGCAGCCGATGGCAGGGGAATTCAGCCGCGGCCATCGAGGAGCCGACCCAGGGACGGCGCCCCCAGTCCTCGAAAGATTTCCACCGCCCCCTACAGGCCTGGATTGATTTAACAGTTGATTTAATCTGGCTGAACAAGCCGAGCATGGGCCGGTTGACAAAATGTAAGGTAAAAAAGCAGATACGACCGTACGCCGGTGCGGGGTTCGGGTGATGTGATAGAAAGTAATACACGTATTACATCTAACCGGGAGGTGCATCATGGCAACCGCCACCGCAGCCCTGAGAACCCCCGAGGACCTCGCGAACAGGTACGACCGCCTGGCGAAGTCGACGGGCCGCACGAAAACCTTCTACATGACGGAGGCGCTTGCCGCAGAGATAGGCAGGCTCGAATACGAGTACGGCCTCATGAATTATCCGGGAAGCGTTTGGTTGCGAGGTATGCCAGTGTGAGGGCCTGATTCGTCAGGCCCCGCACAGGGGGACCGCGATGGTGACCACCGCGCCGCCCGAGGGGCTGTTGGCGAGCGAGACGGAGCCCCCGTGGGCGCTCGCGGCCTCGGAGGCGACGTGGAGGCCGAGCCCGTAATGGCGGCCTCCGTCGCGCGAGGAGCGAGAGGAGTCGTCTGTGAAGAGGCGCTCGCAGCCGCGTTCGAGGGCGGCGGGAGAAAAGCCCGGTCCGTCATCGGCGACCTCGATGACGAGGTATCCACCAGCGACGTCGCAGGAGACCACCACGCGCGAGCGCGCGTGCTCGGCAGCGTTGGCCACGAGGTTCGCGGCGGCTCGCGCCAGGGCGGTTCGGTCGAGTGGGGCCTCGGGCGCGCCCGCGACAGCGGGGCCCGTGGCCGCGTCGAGCGTCACGCCTCGCGCCCGGGCGATCTGGGCGGCCTCGGCGAGGACCTGCTCGCAGAGCTCGGCCGGCCGCATGGGGGCCCTCTCCGCCCCGCCGGACCCGCGCGAGGCCTCGATGAGCAGGCGCACGTAGCCGTCGAGCCTTTCGACACTGCCGGCTATGTCGCGCGCGGCGGCCGCGAGGTCGGCGTCTTTCTCGTCTTCCAGCTCCTCCGCCACGAAGTCGGCGTTGGCGCGCAGCACGGTGAGCGGCGTCTTGAGATCGTGGGCGAGCGACGCCACCTGCTCGCGCTGCCCCCGCTCCGCGGCCCAGCGGGCCTCGAGCGACTCGGCGAGGGAGGCCCGCATGGCGTCCATCGCGGCGAGGACGTCGTTCACCTCGCGCACGTTGGTGCTGCCGACCGCGAAGTCGAGCTCCCCCGCGCCGACGCGCCCCGCCGCCTCCGCGAGCGGCGCCATCTTGCGCGAGATCACGCGGCTCGCGCGGCGCGCCACGAGCGCGAGCGCGAGCGCGCTTCCCGCCGCGGCGCCGACGAGCATGAGGTTCTGCGGGTTGGGAAGCAGGCCGGCGAGATCGCGCGAGACCCACTGCGGCAGGTACTCGCTGGCGAGTGCGCATGCCCCGCCGTCCTTGAGCGGGAACGCGGAGTAGGTGAGGCCCGAGCCCCCGCCCTCGATCTCCACTGTGCCCGGATCAGCGGCGAGTGCCGTACGGGCCATTTCCGTCGCGTCCTCGAGCCGCGTGCCCTCGAGGTCTGTCATCAGCACGTATCCGTCCTTGTTCAGGATGAGGTAGCGGTACGCCGTCGGCACGTCCTGCTGCCCGCAGACGCCGTCGCGTGCCAGGCCCTCCGCGACCTCGCGCGCATTGGCCGGCCCCCAGCTTGCCTCGTAGACGAAGCCCACATTGATCGCCGCGGAGAGCGCCATGAACGAGGCGAGCCACGCCGTGGCGACCGCCGCGAACGCGTAGGCGAAGTAGCGCGCGATGACGAAGGAGAGCGGCATGCCCCCGCGACCTCGCGCCCCGGTCCTCAGAGCTGCCACTTGTACCCCATCCCCCAGACGGTCGCGATCGGATCGGCGCCGGCCTCGGAGAGTTTCCTCCGGGCGCGGCTGACCTGCATGGATATGGCCGCGTCGTCGGCGTCGCTCTCCCAGCCGAGCACCGCCTCGCGGATCTGCGCGCGGCTCATGACCTGCCCGGGGTGGCGGGCGAGGTACTCGCAGATGGCGTACTCGGTGGGCGTGAGCGGCACGGCCTCTCCGCCCACGGCGAGGCCGCGCGCCCCGAGGTCGATCCGCACCTCCCCGAAGGAGAGGGCGTGCGAGCGCGGCCGGCGCTCACGGCGTAGATGGGCCGCGACCTTGGCGCGCAGCTCCGCGGCCCCGAAGGGCTTGCGGACGTAGTCGTCGGCGCCCAGGCCGTAGCCGGCCACGGCATCCTCCTCGGCCACGCGCGCGGTCAGGAAGACGATGGGCCCGTCGAAGTCCGGGCGTATCTGCCGCACGAGCTCGAAGCCGTCGAGCCCCGGCATCATGACGTCGCAGAGCACGAGGTCGAAGCGCGAGAGGTCCATCCCCGGGACCGCCGTCGGGTCCGCTGTCTTGACGACCTCATGGCCGTCGCGGCCGAGGACGCGCGCGAGCGCGTCGAGGATCGCCCGTTCATCATCCACTGCCAGTATCCTCGCCATGTTGACCTCCTGAAACTCTCGTCGGAATTGTACTAGCGCCGCAATCAGCGGTCCAGAGCCCTGCGCGCAGCCGCGGGTGCCTCGGCCGCGTCGCACGCGCGGTAGCGCACGCCCGAGCCGCCGTGCGCCTCGATCTCGAGCCAGCCCTCGCCGTCCGACTCCCGCCCGAAGAAGATGAGCTGGAGCTCTCGGACATTGCCTCTGTCGTCCGCAGCGTCGAGCAGGGCATTCCCGCCCAGGACGAGCGCTGCAGAGAGGAGGACGAGCACGGCGGCGAGCGGCCTCCTACGCATCTGCCCTCCCGTCCTCGAAGCGGCAGAACCAGGCGAGAAGGACGGCGGCGGCTGCCAGGGTGAGCACGAGGCTGGCGAGCGCAGTCGTGAGGAGAGGGCCCGCCGCGCGTGCGGCGTCGATGAAGGCCTCCACCCCGAGCGACCCCAGGCGCGCGGGCCACGCGAGCGGCACCCAGCTCAGGGGCGTCGCCAGGGCACCGGTGAGCTCGCCGGTCATGAGGCCGTGCGCAAGTCCGCCCACTGAGAAGAACGCGAGGAGCATTCCCGCCGCGCCGGCGCCGATGGCGGCGTTGCGGCCTAGGCGCAGGGCCAAGCCGAGCCCCAGCGCGTAGAGGGGCAGGCTGCCCAACACGATGCCCGCCCAGGCGGCCGCAAGCGGAGCGGGCCCGAGCGGCAGGCGCCCGGCGACGGCGAGCACGGCCCCGAACACGCC
>CAUFXK010000068.1 GCA_959596495.1 uncultured Collinsella sp.
CGCGTCCGCTGTGTCCAGAGCCCGCGCGATAACCTTAAGGTGACGGTGCCCGAGGACCTGCGTCCCGTAACCGCGATTCTGCTCGGTCGCATGGCCGAGGGAGAGGACCTTCCCCATGTTCAGTAACCTGCGCATTGGCCACGGCTACGACGTCCACCGTTTGGTGGAGGGGCGTCGATGTATCATCGGCGGGGTCGACATCCCCTACGAGCGCGGCCTGCTGGGCCACTCGGATGCCGATGTGCTCGCGCACGCCTTGGCCGACGCCATTCTGGGCGCCTGCCGCGGGGGAGACATCGGCAAGCTATTCCCCGACACCGATCCCGCCTACGAGGGTGCCGATTCGATGGTGCTGCTCGCTCGCGTGATGGACTATGCACGCGAGCTGGGCTTTGAGTTTGTCGATGCCGATTGCACCATTGCCTGCCAGCAACCCAAGATCACTCCGCACCGCGATGCCATGCGCGCCAACCTTGCCCATGCCCTGGGCGTCGACGTGGAAAACGTGGGCGTCGCCGCCACCACGACCGAAAAGCTCGGTTGGGAAGGCCAAGGCGAGGGAATTGGCGCCTGGGCAGTCTGCCTGCTACAGAAAACCGTTAAGGAGTAACGAATGCGTATCTACAACAGCGCTACCCATAAAAAGGAAGAGTTCCAGCCCATCGAGTCCGGCAAGGTCCGCATGTACGTGTGTGGCCCCACGGTCTACGACAACATCCACATCGGCAATGCCCGCACGTTCATCAGCTTTGACGTGATTCGTCGCTGGCTCATCGCGAGCGGCTACGAGGTCACGTTCGCCCAGAACCTCACCGATGTCGATGACAAGATCATCAAGCGCGCCAACGAGCAGGGCCGCACGGCCGCCGAGGTCGCGACGGAGTTCTCCGACAAGTTCATCGGCGTCATGCGTGCCGCCAACGTGCTCGATCCCGATGTGCGCCCCCGCGCCACCAAAGAGATCGGCCCCATGATCGCCATGATCAAGACACTCATCGAGCAGGGCCACGCCTACGCCGCCGATAACGGCGACGTGTACTTTGCCGTGCGCAGCGATTCCAACTATGGTCAGGTCTCGGGCCGCAACATCGACGACCTTATGGTTGGCGCGCGCATCGAGGAGAACGAGGACAAGAACGACCCGCTCGACTTTGCCCTGTGGAAGGCTGCCAAGCCCGGCGAGCCCAGCTGGCCGAGCCCCTGGGGCGAGGGCCGTCCCGGTTGGCACACCGAGTGCGCCGCCATGGTGCATCGCTACCTGGGCACCCCGATCGACATCCACGGCGGCGGCTCCGACCTTGCCTTCCCGCATCACGAGAACGAGTGCGCCCAGGCCACCTGCGCCTGGCACCAGGGCTTCTCCAACACCTGGATGCACACGGGCATGCTGCTGGTAGACGGCGAGAAAATGTCCAAGTCGCTCGGCAACTTCTTTACGCTGGCCGAGGTGCTCGAGCAGCATTCCGCTGCCGCCCTGCGCCTGCTGATGCTGCAGACGAGCTATCGCTCGCCGCTCGACTTTTCTTGGGAGCGCTTGGAGGGTGCCGAGAACTCGCTCACGCGTATCGCCGGTACGGTCGAGAACCTGCGCTGGGCCGCGAACCATGCGACGGCCGATGCCGATGAGGCAGCATCCGAGGCGTTTGCCGCCAAGGCCGCCGAGACCCGTGCCACCTTTAAGGAGTGCATGGACGACGACTTTAACACCGCCGGTGCCATGGGTGCCGTCTTTGGCTTTGTGACCGAGTGCAACCAGTACCTGGAGCAGGCGGGCGACGCTGCCGACAAGGCCGCCGCGCTTGCCGCCGCCGATACGCTGGTCGAGCTGCTCGATACGTTTGGCGTTGAGCTCCCCGAGCCAAAGGTCGAGTTGCCGCTGGGCCTGCTGGGCGTAGCCGCCGGCCTGGTTGCCTACACGGGCGACGACGTGGACGAGGCCGCTGCCAAGATTCTCGAGGCCCGCGCCGAGGCCCGCGCTGCCAAGAACTGGGATCTGGCCGACGCCATCCGCGACCAGCTCAAGGACCTCGGGCTGACGATCGAGGATACCGCCGCCGGCACCCGTATCAAATCTCTCTAATCCCCGCGGGTTTCCCAAGCACCCGACCGCCCGAGCCACGGCACCTTGCCTTTCAATCGTCGGGCATGACCTCAAGGTCTATGCCCTCCTCTTTCAAGGCAATCTGCCGCACCTCGGGCGGTCGTTTCGTTTGTTCTATTGATAATCGTTTTAAGGAGGCCGTTTTATGGCCGACAATCGCAAGCGTGCATCGCGCGGAGGCAAGCAGGCCGTTTCTGGTTCGCGTCCGATTCGTCGCAACGACCGCGCTGCCGCTCCCAAGGGCCAGCGCGAGCGCTCCCAAGCCCAGGCTGCGCGTTCGCAGCGAGATCGCAACCGCGACAACATTCAGGTCCCCAAGGGCGAGTTTATCGAAGGTCGTCGTGCTGCCGCCGAGGCGCTGCGCACTGGTTTTCCCATCAAGTGCGCGCTCATCGCCGAGGGCGGGGAGCGCGATGCCGCCTTGTCGCGCCTGGTCGATGACCTCAACGCCGCGGGTGTCCGCATTAAGTATGTGCCGCGCGCGCAGCTCGATGCGCTGTCGAGCCATGGCGCTCACCAGGGCATTGCGCTCGAGGTGGGTAATTTCCCCTATGCTGATGTCGCCGATATCCTCGATCGCGCGGGTGACGGACCGGCGCTCGTCGTCGTGCTCGACCATGTGACCGACGATGGCAACTTTGGTGCGATCGTGCGCTCCGCCGAGGTCGTGGGCGCGGCGGGCGTCATCATTGCAAACAAGCGCGCCGCCGGTGTGACCGTGGGCAGCTACAAAACCTCTGCTGGTGCCGTCATGCACCTGCCCATCGCGCAGGTTCCCAACATTGCCCGAGCGCTCGATGACCTCAAGGCCGCCGGCTTTTGGGTGGGCGGCGCTTCCGAGCATGCCGAAGGCAGTTGCTGGGACGCCCCTTTCGAGGGCCGCGTTGCGCTCGTCATGGGTTCCGAGGGCGACGGCATCTCGCGTCTGGTGCTCGAGAAATGCGACTTTTTGACCAAGCTTCCCCAGCGCGGCATGACCGAGAGTCTCAATGTGGCCCAGGCGACCACCGCGCTGTGCTTTGAGTGGCTGCGCCGCAACGCCGGCGAGCTCATGGGGGAGGAGTAGCGCATGTCCAAGAAGAACCGCGCCAAGTCCAAGGCCAAGCGCTTTGGCGAAGGCTCGGCCAAGCCGATTGTTTCGGCCGCGACCTATGGCGTGGGCGGCAATGCGTTTGCACAGGCTATCGCCGATCCAGTCTCGACGGTGCACTCCAACAAGCCCGAGCTGCTGGTGGTTGACGGTTACAACGTGATCCACTGCACGCCGCGCTACGAAAAGCTCGTGTACGACCATTCCGACGATCCGTATTCCAGCGACGTTCACGATATGGCGCGCACCGCTCTCATCAACGACGTCGCCGCCTTTGCCCAGGGCCGCTACGAGGCCGTGATCGTGTTCGACGGCGCGGGCAATATCTCCAACGAGCGCCCCAACCTGCCGGCCCGCGGCGTGCGCATCGAGTTCTCGCCGACGGGCGTCTCTGCCGATACTGTGGTGCAAAAGCTCTGCATCGAGGCACGCGAGGAAGGCCGCGCGTGCTCCGTGGTATCGAGCGACGGCACGATCCAGGCCGTCGTCATGGGCAAGGGCGTAACGCGCATCTCGAGCCGTATGCTGGTGGACGAGATCAAACAGATCGATAACGACGTTCACGAGGCAGAGGAAGCTCCGCAGATCAAGATGACTCTGGGCAGTCGCCTGAGCCCCGATGCCCTGGCCAAGCTCAAGGCCCTGCGTGGTCGGTAGGGGATTATCCATAGAGACCCGTTTCCCAATTGGTCAGCCCGTTGATTTGTAATCAATGGACTGTGGGTTGCCGTCGCCAAAACGAATAGTTTTTGGTTTTGGCGAACGGATAAAACTATTCGTTCTGGCGAATAGTTTTGAGATGTGGTCGGGCGAAGGGTCTGTTGCGCCTCGTCCGCAATTCCTTTATTCTTAACTGGCTTCGCGCGAAAGCGCCAAGTGTGCCAGTGTGGCGCAACGGTAGCGCAACTGATTTGTAATCAGTGGGTTGCAGGTTCGATTCCTGTCACTGGCTCCATGAAAGAAAAAGCAGGTCAGAGGGTATTTTCCTCTGGCCTGCTTTCTTTTATATCGCCGCCGTGTGCAATGGGCTGTGCAACGATGTGTGCAATAAAACGGGTTTTGGATCCTATGTCGAATTATTAAAATTCATAGTTTCGCCATTATTATTGGTCGAGCCCGTCCATTTTCCGGGCGACTTTATCCATCTGATCGTTGCTGATCTTTTTATCATTTTTGCGTCGAATACGCTGTTCGTGCGCTTTGCAGCAATAGCCATTTTTGTCACGAGCGTTGTTTCGCTCTTTGAACCGGTCTTCGTTCGCGTCTTCTTGCTTGACGTAGGCCCTCATTTTCTGCTGGCGGATTTTGTACGGTCGCCCGCATTCTCGGCAAGTGTTCCAGGAGAAATGGCTTTCAAGGGTTTCCAGTAGTTGTATCGCCCAAGCTCTTGTTAGGCTTCCGTAAATCGGGTTTTGGCCGTTTAAATTCCGGTTGACCATTCGACGTAAAGTTTGCTCTTGAATGAAGGTATGGGGTTCTGGCTGAGGGTTAATAGCGAGGTCGATGAATGTTGCCAGGGCAACTTCTATTGTCTTGAATTGATTGCTCACCCATATCTTGGTTCCTTCGTCCATTTCAAATGTTCCGGGTTTGGCTACTGCTAACTGGGACTTAGACGCGTCGAACATCTGGAGCGCCATACGTAGCTGCGAAAATCTGTTTTCAATAATCTCCTTGTTTTGGGAGATGCATACTTGATGCAGAACATAGTCGTATGCACGGTCACCGTAAGCTGCTTTGCCTGTGAATAGAAGCGTAGCTAATTGCATGAATGCCATCGTTGTAACGAGATCGTCCAACAGTATGACCTGTTCCTTCTTGTATCTAATATCTTCGATTAAGTTTGCGACTTCTGTTCCCTGAGAGCGCCCCTTATCTTTGAAGTTATTAAACAAGGCGCACTCGGGGTTTAGGCTGATTTCAGAACACCTTTCTGATGCATTCAATGCGTCGTACCAAATATCTAGACCATCTTGCTCCGGTTTATCGGAGAAGACGTCATTTGAAGTAAAACGCTTTTCAACACGCTCTGATTGCCCCGCGTATGGGGTGACGGGAAGTCCATACCGCTCGACAAATTGAATGATTTTCTTTGGATCTGTCAGATCTACGTCTAAAAGGGTCCCGGTGGAGAAGCCCGAGGGGATGCCGTAGGCCGTCGAATGGGGTTTACAGATAAGCGCGGGGCGTTCCATTCCAAAAATATCTAAATTTTTCTCTCGACATGAGGGCAACATCCACGGTTTGATTTCGGCTGCTATAGGTGCCGGTACTTCGATTGCGGGGTGACTCATAGCTCTCTCCTTAGCGCTGTCAACCGAATTTCACGTTCCATTCGTATCGTATATACGACATCATCCGTTGTAAAGCGTAGTGTGTGAATTGCATTCGAACTAAACGAAAGGAGTCTAAATGAACGGTATGGATTCGCAGAAACGAGACGCGATCGCGCGTAAAGCGTGGTGCCAGGCAATCGTCAAGCTGCCATCCGCATACGTCACCTCGCGAGATATCGCCAAGTTGCTGAATGTCTGTAAGACCAAATCTATACAGATTCTTAAGGCGGCCGGTGGCGTGAAGATTGCTGGCGTCTGGCGCGTGGACAAGGCCGATCTGATCTTATACCTGGCCTCTATGGAAAAAAGCAACGATGTGCTCTAAGACAATCGCCGAGGTCTTGGCAGATGCGTTGCCCGTCGACGGTACGCTCGGTTGCGCTGCGCACGCCGTCGGCGCGTGCCGTGCAACCGAGCGTACCGTCGACCGTGGCGACACTGCAACTATCTCAAGCGAGGAGGACCGGATGGACGTGACGAACAACATGAATGTTGATCCATCCTCGATATCAAGACGGTCATTAGTGCTGAGGAGTACAAGTGACTGGTGGGCAAACACGACGTTTAAGTTAGATATCTGAGGTGGGATGCTTTGACGTTGCACTGGTCGACCATTGCGTACCTTAATGTGGTATCTATTATTATGGCCAAGGAGCACTTGGACTTGTTCGATGGGCATGCCTTTGTCGATTGCCTTTGTGGCAAGCGTTCTTCTGAACTTATGAGGGTGGACCCTTTCTAAATCAAGCTCGCGCCCCAGTTTTCTAAGCAACGCCTCGACGCCGCCAATTTACAGTCTCTCGTGTGGCGCCTTGCTCGATACGAAGAGGGCTTCTGAGCTGCCCATTCGGGTGGACGGGTAATTCTCAATATGGACTTTAGTCTTTGCATCAAAATAGACGATGCGGTTCTTATTGCCCTTGCCGTGTACGATGCACTCCCGATTGATGGTGTCGATGGAGTTCCTGTCCAACGAGACGAGTTCGTCTACACGCATGCCGGTAGAGCGCAACAGGTCGATCAGGGCAAGGTTTCGGGGACCCACAGTTATCGCAAAGAATCTCGCGACTTCGTCGCCACACGTTTCCCTTATGGGTTGCGGAGCCTTGACTCTTTTAATGCGTCTGACCGGACTTTCGATGATTTGGTCTTCGTCTTCGAGCCATGAGTAGAAGCTTGAGATGATTCTTCGGACGTTGTTGACGGTGACGTGAGTGACGCCGGCTTTTTGCTGATAGTTGGAAAGATAGGATCTAATTTCTTCGGTTCCCAAGTCGCAAACTGGCGCATCGAAAGATTCAAGCTTTTTTTGATGGTGGCTTCGTAGTAGCAGATGGTTCTATCCGAGCAGCCTTCGAGGCGTTTTGCAGACATAAATAGATCTAGGAATGATTCGCTTTCAAACTCGCAGCCGTCTTCAGCTAGCTGGCTTTCATCGAAAGGGCAGTGCGATATAACTTTTTCGAGTTGGCGGCTCTGCCGTGTGGTCAGGTAGGGGAGCATGAAGCGGGTAATTTCTCTGGCTGTTTTCGCGAGATCCATAGAGACGTCCTCCCTCGCACGGTGTGTGATGCTATTTTCCTTTGTTCACTCGTGCGTTACGGAGGGAATGCCGGGTGGCACCTCCGCTACGCCG
This sequence comes from uncultured Collinsella sp., assembly GCA_959596495.1. Classification (GTDB taxonomy): domain Bacteria; phylum Actinomycetota; class Coriobacteriia; order Coriobacteriales; family Coriobacteriaceae; genus Collinsella. Next base: position 7,164 of record CAUFXK010000068.1, read on the forward strand.
CGTCAAGGGGGCCCATGAGACCCCGCACAAACCTCCGCTCCGCTCCGGTTGGTGGAGGTCGTCATGGACCTCCCTTGACCCGCCTTCGCTCCGGTGCGGCTTTGCCCGCAGGGGCGAGATACTAAGGGCCATGTGCCCGGAACGGAGGAAGACATGTGAGAACAGATGATGAGGGAGATTGCGGAGGGGCTGCCGTCTGCATAGGGTTCGGCGAGGTGGAGAGCATCGACTGCGAGGGCGGCCGGGCCGTGTATATCACCGGAGGGGAGTGGGCTTCACCAAAAGAGTGTGGGCGTATCAATGGCACGTACACACCGGTTTTTTTGGGACGCCTCGCATCATCCTCGCACCCTTGCGTTCCAAGGGGCTGCTGCCCCTTGGAACCTTGCCTGAGACGGCTCGGGGGCGACGGGTTTTGAGATTTATGCGCTTGCCGCCGCCGGATTTCAGTCTGGCATATAAGCGCTCTGACTCGGAATTCGGTGGCGGACGCTACTTCGTGGCACCGCAGGAAGAGCACTTGTACCCGGTGGTCACGGTCTCGTCCCATGCTGCGCTCACCTGCACCTGTTCATCATATGCATCGGCCACCTTTACCTGCTCGTCGTAAGCAGCCTGCACGGTGCGAGACTCTTCGTGGCAAGAACCGCAGTTGCCACCGTTAAGCAGCGAGTTCTCAAAATGAGCCGCTTCGTTCCCAGTGATATCCGCGCCACAGTTGTTACAAATGCTGACATACTTTACAACTGCGTCATGATGGACGGTCTTGTACTGAGCGTCGTGATGGACGGTCTTGTACTGAGCGTCGTGATGGACGGTCTTTGTCTGGGCTACCCAGTTGTGCTGATGCGCCGGGGCGTCATCCTTTTTCGATGAGCCGCCTGAATTGGTGTTCGAGCCGGAGTTGCTGCTGTTGCCGCCGCTCGGCTTGCTGTCGGTCTTCCCATCGTCCCCCTTGCCGCCGGTGGTCTCCGGTGTCTTCGCATCGGACTTTTCCTCCTTGGCGGTCTCCTCGGCCTTCCCGGTCTCCTTCTCGACGGCATCGGTATCGGCGTTCGGATTGCTGCCGATATTGGTCTGGAAGATGTTGACCACCCTCACGCCGCGCTCTCCGGTCAGGGTAGAATCGCCCTTCTTCACGGCTTCCGCGACATCCTTGGCGATGGCTGTCAGTTCATCCTCCGTCACCTTGTCCGCATCTACCTTCTCAAGCGCGATGACGGTGCCGCCCGCCTTCCCATCGGTCTTCACGGCAGCGATCTCACCGGACGCGGCCTTGTAGGTGGAGCCGTCGGCGTTCACCGGCGGGATGAGCGAGACATTGTAGGTACCGGTCTCGCCGACCGTTACGCTCACCTTCTCGTTGGCGGCGAAGGCGGTGTAGAAGTCCACCTCGCCGTCCGCGCCCTCGATATGCGCGATGACGGGCGTGGATGTGTCGGCATCCCATCCCTCGGCCTTCACCTCAAGGGAGAGTGCCATGTCCTGCTTCTCATCGCCTGCCTTCTGGGACACCGCAGGAGTGTTCGACCCTACTCCCCATCCGGCATGTGCAAGCGCATAGCCGCCGCCACCGATGAGGAGCGCGGCGCAGACAAGCCCGGCACCAGCCGCGCAGACCTGCTTGCGGGAGAACTCGCGTCCGAAGAGCATAAGCGGTTTCTTGGCGTTCTCTTCTTCTGTCGAATCCACAACCTTCGGGATTTCGGCGGTCTTGTCCGCCAGGGCACCCTCAGTCTCGATGTTGTTGTCGTTAAACATATTGCTGTCATTCTTCATTGCAGTAATCGTGATGTATATCTGTAAGCATGAACCAGCCTATTTGCGAGCACCGCAGGAGCAGGTGTAGTACGCAGGCGAATCCGTCACGGTGACCGTTTCATCCCACGCCTTGGAATCCGTCACGGTGACCGTTTCTTCCCATGCCGCAGAATCTGTTACGGTATTGTATACCGTATGATATGCGCCACATGCTTTATTGCCTGCCATAAGTGCATTATACGCATGAGCTTGTTCATTGCCCGTGATATCTGCTCCGCAGCCGTTGCAAATTGAGCGCTCTTCCGTATGGGTCACCGCCGGATGATGCACGGTCTCCGTGTGGGTTACTGCCGGATGATAGATATCGTACTTATGGACATGCGCCGTGGTGTCATCCTTCTTTGATGAGCCGCCCGAACTGGAACCGGAGCCGGAGTTTCCGCTACCTCCGCTCGGCTTGCTGTCCGACTTATTTCCAGAGCCGTTGTTTCCGCTATCGTTCTTGGAACCGGAATCGTTCTTCTTGTTGTCGGAGGTCTCCGGGGTCTTCGCGTCAGACTTCTCTTCCTTGGCCGTCTCCTGCGCCTTTTCGCTCTCCTTCTCGACGGCATCCGCGTCGGCGTTCGGGTTCTTCTTGATGTTGTCCTCGAACTTCTTCGCGACCGCCGCGCCCCTGTCTCCGGTCAGGGTGGAATCGCCCTTCTTCACGGCTGCTGCAACGTCCTTGGCGATGGCGGTCAGGTCATCCTTCGTCAGCTTGCCCGCATCCACCTTTTCGAGCGTGATGACGGTACCGTTCGTTTTCTTGTCATCTTTCCCGGCTTTGACCTTACTGGACGCTGCCTTATAGGTAGAGCCGTCCGCGTTCACCGGCGGGATGAGGGTGACGCTGTAGGTACCGGACTCGCCGACCTCTACGGTCACCTGCTTGTTCGCGGCGATGGCGGTGTAGAAGTCTACTTCCCCGTCCGCATCCTCTATATGGGCGATAATGGGCGTGGAAGTGTCCGCATCCCAGCCGTCAGCCTTTACCTCAAGGGTAAGTACCATGTCCTGTTTCTCATCGTCCTTTGACTGGGACACCGCAGGGGCATTGGAATCTCCCGTCCAGCTGGCATGTGAGATGGCGTAAGCCCCGCCGCCGATGAGAAGCGCCGCACAGAGGATTCCCGCACCAGCCACGCAGACCTGCTTACGGGAGAACTCGCGTCCGAAGAGCATAAGCGGTTTCCTTTCTTCTTTTCCTCTGCACCCCCGCTATGCGTTCGCGTCAAGCTGACGCTTGAGATTCGATACCTTCAACCACTGGAGAAGGAAGGCAAAGGGCGCAAATGCAGCCGGGATGGAAAGAAAAAGCGTCGCTATGAGGAGCAGTCCGAGAGCGTTGCCCCAAACGAACAGCCTTGAG
>CAUFXK010000069.1 GCA_959596495.1 uncultured Collinsella sp.
GTATACGGGTGCATCATCGACGTCTTCAATACAGAAAATATCAGTGCGGAATGTTCCGGAGAGAAGCCCCGTCACGCCCCCGGATCCCCTGCGTTTACGGCCTTGAGGTCGGCGGGCGGAGAAGGACGTGGTTGATGGGAGTGCGTGTCCCTTTCGCTGTTTCGCGCTTTGCGCGAAAGGCGCGTTACTTTGGGATGGGTGGGGAACGTGGTCGTTGCGGCAACTGATCCCCGCCACAAATTACCCTTGGCATACTTGCGCGAATACCTGCTCGTGCTACACTTGCAATTGCTGTTTCAGGGCGGGGTGGAATTCCCCACTGGCGGTAAATCGGGCGGTGTCAAGGGGACGCCGTGGCGCAGGCGAGGTGTCTGCGACCGAGCCGATGAGTCCGCGACCCGTGTGTGCGTTGGTTCGCATGCCGGCTGAACTGGTGAGACCCCAGTACCAACGGTTAGAGTCCGGATGAAAGAGGCAGGTGATCTTATGTCTGAACAGTCGCAGCATATCCATTTTGAGAACACGAATAGGTGGAGCACCAAACAGCTCGTAACCATGGCGCTTATGTGTGCCCTGGGCGCGCTCTTTATGTATGTGCAGCTGCCCATTCTTCCTTCGGCGCCGTTTTTGACGTATGACCCGTCGCTGGTGCCGGCGATGGTGTGCGGGTTTGCATATGGCCCCGGTGCCGGTACCGCTGTTGCCGCCATGGCGATCGTCATCCATGCGCTCACTACGGGCGACTGGGTCGGCGCGCTTATGAACCTGGTTGCCACCCTGGGCTACATTCTGCCCGCGGCTATCGTCTACCAGAAGATGCATACCTATAAGGGTGCCGTGATTGGCCTGGTGCTCGGCGTTATTGCCGCTACGGCGTTGTCTATGGCCGCAAACCTTACCATTGGCGTTTGGTTCTGGTATGGCTCGGTCGATGTGATCGCCCCGCTTATGATTCCTGCCGTGCTGCCGTTCAACCTTATCAAGACCGTGCTTAACTCGGTGTTGACGCTAGCGGTGTATAAAGCAGTCTCCAACCTCATCACGCCTAAAAAGGACCAGGTCAAAGGCCGCGCATGATTGAGTGTCGGGGCGTTTCCTTTAGCTATGACGGTGCCGTGTCGGCACTCGACGGTGTCGATCTGAACATCGAGGACGGGGAGTTTTTCTGCATCCTCGGTGGCAATGGGTCGGGCAAGTCGACGTTTGCCAAGCATCTGAATGCGCTGCTGCAGCCCGATGCGGGCACGGTACGTATCAACGGTATGGATGCGTCCGATCCCGAGCTGGTCTACGACATTCGTTCGACCGCAGGCATGGTGTTCCAGAATCCCGACGACCAGCTGGTGGCAACGCTTGTCGAAGATGACGTTGCGTTCGGTCCCGAAAACCTTGGCGTGCCATCGGCGCAAATTGCGCAGCGCGTACGCGAGGCGCTGAAGGGCGTGGGCCTGGTGGGCTTTGAGCGCCACGAGACCCATGCGCTTTCGGGCGGTCAAAAGCAGCGTGTGGCGCTTGCCGGTGTGCTCGCCATGGAACCGCGCGTGCTCATTTTGGACGAGGCGTCCTCGATGCTCGATCCGCGCGGGCGCAAGGGCCTTATGAAGGCCTGTCACGTGCTGCACGAACGCGGCATGACCATCGTGATGATTACGCACTTTATGGAAGAGGCCGCCGAGGCCGATCGTGTCGCGGTGTTTCGGGCGGGGCGCGTTGCCATGCTCGGTACGCCCGAGGAGATTCTGACGCGGGCAGATGGGCTCGTGGAGCTCAACCTGGATATGCCGGCGTCGTGCTGCTTGGGCATGGCGCTTCGTGCGAAGGGCGTGCCCGTTCATGTGCAGGTGCGCGAGGCGGATATGGTCGCCGAGATTGCGCAGGTATATGCCGACCGGAGTGGGGAAGACACCGCAGGGCGGCCTTCTGCATCCGATTCTCGTGTGCTCGACAACGTCTCCTCTGCAACCGACGGGACAGCCGTGTCGGAGCCCGTCATCGAGATTTCGCACCTCTCGCATAGTTACTCGCTGAGTGCCCGCGAGCGCCGCCGCTGGCATAAGCGCTCGGTCACTGCGGGCAAATCGAGCAAACAGGCTCTCTGGGGAAACGACCCCAGCAGCCCGTGGGCGCTGCGCGATGTATCGCTGACGGTGCGTCGCGGCGAGTTCCTGGGCTTGGCAGGTCATACCGGTTCGGGTAAGTCGACGCTGGTCCAGCATCTCAACGGTTTGATTCGCCCCCAGGAGGGATTCGTTCGCGCGCTGGGACTCGATCTGTCAAACAAGAAAGACGCCGCCGCGGTTAAGGCCAAGGTCGGCGTGGTGTTTCAATATCCCGAGCGTCAGCTGTTTGCCGAAACCGTGACGCAGGACGTGGCGTTTGGCCCGCACAACCTTGGCTTGCCGCAAGATGAAGTCGACCGTCGCGTCGAGTCGTCGCTCTCGCGCGTGGGCCTCGACCTTTCCACGGTCGGCGACAAGAGTCCCTTCGAGCTTTCGGGCGGTCAGCAACGGCGCGTGGCATTCGCCGGTGTGCTCGCCATGGAGCCCGAAGTCCTGGTGCTCGATGAACCCATGGCGGGGCTCGATCCGGCTGCGCGCAGGGATTTCCTTGAGCTTATCGATCGGCTTCACCGCGATGGCCTGACCGTTGTCATGGTTTCGCATAGTATGGATGACCTGGCCAACTGCTGCGACCGCATCGTCGTGATGAACGAAGGTGCGGTGTTTGCCGAGGGAACCCCCGCGCAGGTGTTTGCACATGCCGATGAGCTCAAGTCGATCGGCTTGGGCGCACCTGCTGCTCAGCGCATGGCGTTGGCGCTCGCGGAGGCGGGCGTGCCGCTGCGTTGCGGCGGGCTCTATACGGTTGAGTCGCTGGCCGACGAGCTGGCAGATTTGCTGATCGGTCGCTCAGACGGTCCTTCTAACGTCGCGGACATTGCTAAATCCAAGACGGTCGCGCGAGAGGAGGGCTGCTAATGGAGGCGTTTTCGTTTGGCAGCTACTATCCCGGCGATAGTGCAATCCACCGCCTGGACCCGCGAACCAAGTTGCTCTTGGGCTTTGTGTTTCTGATCACGACGCTCACGGTCAGTGGCTTCCGCGGACTGGCCCCTGTCGCAATCTTCGTCGTGCTGATCTATGCCGTGTCCCGGGTGCCGGCTCGTCGCGTTCTGTCGTCGATGGCGCCGCTGCTGGCAATCGTCGTCGTGGTCGCGGTGCTCAACTTGTTTACCGATCAGAGTGGGCGCATCCTGTGGCAGCTCGGCTTTCTGCAGATAAGCGAGGGCTCACTGCGTTCTGCCGCCTTTATGGCGTGTCGCCTGACCCTGATGATGGCCGGCATGAGCGCCATTACGCTCACCACGCCTACGCTCGACCTCACCGCGGGCTTTGAGCGTCTGCTCGCACCGTTTGCGCGCGTGGGGCTCCCTGCGCATGAGCTCGGCATGATCATGGGCATCGCGTTGCGCTTTATGCCGCAGTTTGCCACCGAGATGAAGCAGACGGCGGACGCGCAGGCAAGCCGCGGTGCACGCGTAACGGGTGGCCCGCTCGGCGGCGTGCGTATGCTCGGCAGTGTGGCGATTCCACTGTTCACGGGCGTGTTCCGTCATGCCGAGACGTTGTCTGCCGCCATGGATGCACGCTGCTATCACGGCGAGCAGGGCCGCACGCGTCTGCATGCACTTGCATTTCGCCGCGGGGATGCGCTGGCTGCGGTTGTGACGATGCTGCTGTTTGCGTGTGTCATCGTCGTCAACCTTCAACTTGTTTAGGCGCGATTCGAGCGCAAGAAAGGGGTCCCTATGACCGACAACGACCGCACGGCTCAGCTTGAGCGCGCCTGTTCGTATCTCAGGCGCATTCCGGCGTGGTATCTGGCCACGACCGATGTGACCGACGGGCATCAGCCTCGCGTGAGGCCGTTTTCTTTTGCCATGGTCGATGACGGTAAGTTGTGGTTTTGCACGTCGCGCGACAAGGACGTGTGGGCGGAGCTGAGTGCGAATCCCAAGTTTGAGCTCTCGGGCTGGAAGCCGGGGGAATGTTGGATTGTATTGACCGGCGAAGCCGCACTTGAGGACGACGCAGTTGCGAGCGACAAGGTGCGTCAAGCGGGTTTTAAGCACATGGTGGGCATTGGCGAGGAACACGAGAGTGCCAACGACGGCCGCCTTGCTTTCTTTTCGGTCCGCAACATTGCCGCGCGCTTCTGTGATATCGACGGCAGCGAGGAGCGCCTGGAGCTCTAGCGCGTCTCAAATTAACTACCCGTTCCGAATTAGCTAGCGCCAGGAGGACACATGGACGGATTGAATACGGTGTTGGAGTATCTGACGTCGGTGCCGGCATGGTATTTGGCGACGAGCGTTGACGGACAGCCTCATGTGCGTCCGTTTTCGTTTGCGCAGATCCAGGATGGCAAGCTGTGGTTTGTAACAGCGCGCACCAAAGATGTGTGGCAAGAGCTGCTGCAAAACCAGCGCTTTGAGGCCACGAGTTGGTGGCCGGGCCATGGCTGGCTCATCTTGCGCGGGCGTGCCGGCTTGGATGACCGGGCTTTAGGCGAAATGCGCGAAGCCGGGTGGAAGCATCTAGAGCGCCTGGGCGAGCACTATGAGGGGCCTAACGACCCCACGCTCGTCTTCTTTAGCGTCGAGGATCCCGAGGCTTTTATCTGCAATCACGACGAATGGGTGCCGGTCGAGCTCTAGCCAGCTGGCTCATCCTAACAACTTGGTTTTCGCATGGGCGGGCCCCGTATTGCCCGGCGCCGTTAGGAGCGCCGGTCAATACGGGGCCCGCTCCATTTGTCAATTCCTTCAAGCGAATGTGTCGGGAATGTTTCAATGCATGAATATGCAAGCCATTTACGTATTCATGCATCTTTTGGTGCTAAAGTTTCAACCCACTTCATAACGACCGCTGCGAAATGCGCATCGGTGCATAAATCGCAGACAAGGAGTCTGATATGTCTTTGAAGGTTGGAATCGTCGGCGCGGCTGGATATGCCGGAGCCGAGCTCATTCGCCTCGTCCTCGGTCACCCCGAGTTTGAACTTGCTGCCATTACGTCCAACGCCGATGCCGGCCAGCCGCTGTCCGCGGTGTATCCGAGCTTTGCTGGTGTGAGCGATCTGGTTTTCACCACGCATGACGCCCCCGAGCTCAAGAGCTGCGATGCGGTTTTTCTTGCCGTGCCGCACACGGCTGCCATGGCACAGGTGCCCGCGCTGCTTGCATCGGGCGTCTCCTGCTTTGATCTTTCGGCCGACTACCGTCTGAACGACGCGTCCGTTTTTGAGGCTTGGTATGCCGCCGAGCATACGAGCCCCGAGCTGCTCAAGACCCGTGCCTTCGGTCTGCCCGAGCTGTTCTGCCAGGACTTGGAGACCGCCGCATCCGACCATGCCGACGGCAAATCCGTGCTGGTCGCCTGCGCCGGTTGCTATCCCACCGCAACGAGCCTTGCCGCCGCGCCCGCCGTGCGCGCGGGCTGGGTGGCCGAGAACGGCCCCGTGATTGTCGATGCCATTAGCGGCGTGACGGGCGCCGGTAAGTCCTGCAACGCCCGCACCCATTTTTGCAGCGCCGACGAGAACTTGGAGGCCTACGGCGTGGGCAAGCATCGCCACACGCCCGAGATTGAGCAAATCCTTGGCCTGACCGATCGCGTCGTCTTTACCCCGCACCTGGCACCGCTCAAGCGCGGTCTGCTCTCCACGGTGACGCTGCCGCTCGCGCCGCAGGCTATCGATACCTTGACCCTTGAGGACGTTGTCGACCATTACAAGCAGTTCTACGCCGGTCGCACCTTTGTGCGCGTGCTCGATGCCAGCCAGCAGCCCAAGACGGCTTCGGTCGTCGGCACCAACGCTGCCCAGATTGGCCTCGCGCTCAACAAGCGCGCGGGCGTGCTGGTGGCGACGGGCGCCATCGACAATCTGTGCAAGGGCGCTGCGGGCCAAGCGGTCCAGTGCGCCAATATCGTCTTTGGCTTTGACGAGCGACGAGGCTTGCCCACAGTGGCGTGCCCGGTGTAGCACATTCGATTGTTAACGATTTGGTAGTCGGGCATCGAGTGGGGCGCCACTCTTAAGCTGGTCTCATGATCACGACTGGCATGGCGCACCAACCGATGTCCGTTTTTTGTTTGACATAAGGAGTCATAAAGACGATGAATACCGAGCTGTTTGATATCAAGATTCGCGCCGTCGAGGGTGGCGTTACGGCTGCGGCTGGTTTTAAGGCTGCAGGCATCCACGCTGGGTTCCGCAAGAACCCCGAGCGTCTGGATTACGCGCTCGTCGTGCCCGATAAACCCTGTCCCGGTGCCGGCGTGTTTACCACCAATCGCTTTTGCGCGGCGCCCGTGCAGGTGAGCCGTGCCAACCTGGGCGGTGCCGACAAGGGCTACGGTATCATCGCCGGCGTTTCGGTCAACTCTGGCAATGCCAACGCCGCTACGGGTGAGACCGGCCTTGCATGCGCGCGCGAGACGTGCAGCATCGCATCGCAGGTCATCGGCTGTGAGCCCCAGCAGATTCTGGTTGCCTCCACGGGTGTGATTGGCCAGATTCTGCCGATCGACACGTTTGAGACCGCCATTCCTGCTGCCTACGAGGCGCTCTCCGCCCACGGTGGCGCCGATGCCGCTCGCGCCATCATGACGACCGACACGCACTCCAAGGAGTACGCCGTGTCCTACGTCAGTGAGGCTGCGGGTCATGCGGGCAATGTCTATACGGTAGGCGGAATGTGCAAGGGCTCGGGCATGATCATGCCCAACATGGCCACCATGATCGCAGTTATCACCACCGATGCCCCCGTCGAGCCTGCGGCACTTCATGCCCTGCTGCTCTCGACCGTCAAGCAGACCTTTAACAAGGTAACGGTCGATTCCGACACCTCGACCAACGACACCTGCATCATGCTTGCCTCCGGTGCCGCTGCCGCAGATGCCGAGCCTATCGTCGAGGGCTCCGATGCCTTCGACGAGTTGGCATTTGCCGTGCACGAGGTGTGCGAGAGCCTGGCACGCAATATCGCCGCCGATGGCGAGGGCGCATCCAAGCTTGTTACGGTCAACGTTACCGGCGCCGTGAACGACGAGGAAGCCGATATCGCCGCCCGTGCCGTTGCCAACTCGCCGCTCGTTAAGACCTGCATCGCCGGCCACGACTGCAACTGGGGTCGCGTTGCTATGGCGCTTGGCAAGTGCGGCGTGAAGTTTAATCAGGAAGACGTTTCCATCGACATGATGGGCATGCCCGTCTGTCGCGACGGTCTGACTGTTCCCTTTGACGAGGACGAGGCTCTACGACGTTTCGAGGCGCCAGAGATCGTGATCTCGGCCGACCTGGGCGCAGGCGACGCGGCAACGACCGTGTGGACCTGCGACCTCACGCATGAGTACATCTCCATCAACGTCGACTACCGTTCCTAGATTCCGGGCACGCTGCGTATCTTGCCGCGATTGCGGACAGCGGAGCACGGCGCGATAACGATATGAAAGACGAGGCAGATTATGAAATTCGCACGCGATTGTCGTTCGAGCGAATCCAACGAAGCAACCGCGCAGCTGCTGTTCGAAGCGCTGCCGTGGATTAAGAACCTGACCGGCAAGACGGTTGTTATCAAATATGGCGGAGCCGCCATGGTTGATGAGCAGCTGCGCCGCGACGTGATGAGCGACATCGTTTTGCTCAAGATCATCGGTATGCGCCCCGTCATCGTGCACGGCGGCGGCAAGGCTATCAACGAGGCGCTGAGCCATTACGATATTCCCGTCGAGTTTAAGAACGGCCAGCGCGTGACCTCGCCGGCGACTATGGATATCGTGCGCGAGGTGCTGGGCGGCAAGGTTAACCAGGAGCTGGTTGCTGCCATCAACCACCACGGCAACCTGGCCGTGGGCGTGTCGGGCAGCGATGCCGGCACGCTCATCGCCGAGCCGCTCGACCCCGAGCTCGGTCGCGTGGGCAAAGTGACGCACGTCAACACCGACTATATCGAGCGCTTACTCGATAGCGAGTACATTCCCGTCATCGCCACCGTCGCGGCGGGGGAGGACGGCGGTTTCTTCAACATCAACGCCGATACCGCCGCCGGTGCCGTTGCCGCGGCGCTCCACGCGCATAAGGCGATCTTTTTGACCGATGTCGATGGCCTGTACAAGGACTTTAGCGACAAGGACTCGCTTATCTCCAACCTAACGCTCGACGAGGTTAACGAAATGCTCTACGGCGGCGAGGTCGATAAGGGCATGATTCCCAAGCTGCGTGCGGCCGTCGATGCGCTTACCGGCGGCGTATTTCGTGCCCACATCATTAACGGTACTACGCCGCATTCGCTGCTGCTGGAGCTGCTGACCGATGCCGGCGTCGGTACCGTGATCCATTCCACCGAGATGGCTTACGAGTTCGATACGCATCCGCATCCGCTTTCGACGTTTGCTGCGCGTCTGACCGAGAACCTCGACGAGGTCGAGAAGCTTCAGACGGTCTAGCTGACCCGCAGCCGCCCCATTCCTGCATCCATAGCCCCGCGCCGTCCGGCGCTCAACGAAAGGCATCCCATGTCACTTGCAGCTCAGCAATCGCTTGAATCCCATTACGTTATGCATACCTTTGGCCGCTCTCCGGTCGAGTTTGTCGAGGGCCATGGCATGAAGCTCACCGGCGACGATGGCCGTGAGTACCTCGACTTTCTTGCCGGCATCGGCGTGTGCAGCCTAGGTCATGGCAACCTGGCTGTGCTCTCGGCGCTCGAGGCACAGACCAAAAAGCTCATGCATGTCTCCAATTACTTCTACATCGAGCAGCGTGGACAGGTCGCGGCGCTGCTGTCCAAGCTTGCTAACGACGACGTAGATGGTGCGCGCGTGCTTGCCGATGCCATTGCCGCCGGCGATGAGACCACGGCAGCTGCTCTTGGTGCCCCGGCTGCGGGCGAGCAGGTGTGGGAGACGTTCTTTGCCAATTCCGGCGCCGAGGCCAACGAGGGCTCGATGAAGCTCGCGCGCTTGTACGCCAAGCGTGCCGGTAACGGCGGCAACACCATCGTGTGCATGCGCGGCGGCTTCCACGGCCGTACGCTCGAGACCATTGCCGCCACCATGCAGGATTGGCTGCAGGATAGTTTCCGTCCGCTGCCGGGTGGCTTTGTGGCCTGCACGCCCAACGATGTCGATGAGCTGCGTGCGATCTTTAAGCAGCTGGGGAGCGAAATTTGTGCCGTGATGCTCGAACCGATCCAGGGTGAGAGTGGCGTGCACCCCATGACCGAGGAGTTTATGGCGGCAGCGCGCGACCTAGCACACGAAGTGGGCGCCGTGCTTATCGCCGACGAGGTCCAGTGCGGTATCTTCCGCACGGGTAAGCCGTTTGCGTTCCAGACCTATGGCGTGGAGCCCGACATTATGAGTCTTGCCAAGGGCATTGCCGACGGCGTACCCATGGGTGCCGTCGTGGCAAAGAAGGAGATTGCCGACGTGTTTAAGCCGGGCGACCACGGCTCGACCTTTGGCGGTAGCTGCTTGGCCGTCGCGGCGTGTGCCGCGACGCTCTCCGCGCTTGTGCGCGGCGATTATGCCGAGCATGCTGCCAAGGTGGGTGCCTATATGGAGCGGGCGCTGGCTAAGCTTCCGCATGTGGTAGAGGTGCGTGGCCGTGGCCTGATGCTCGGCTGTGATTTGGATGATGCCGCGGGCGACGCACATGATATTGTTGCCCGCGCGCTGGCCGCCGGTGCCGTGATTAACGCTACGGGTGCTCATACGCTGCGTTTCTTGCCGCCGCTCGTCTGCGAGGAAGCCGACGTGGACAGTCTGATCGAGATCCTGTCGGGTGTCTTGGTCTAACGCAGCGCAATAACTCAATTTGGACCGGGTTCCGGACTGCGGGCGTGCCCTATGTGGCATGATTCAGCGGTCTGGAGCCCGTTTTGCCTTAGATTTGCTAAGGCAGGGAGACCCGCTGGTCAAAAAACATTAAATATGAGTACTGCTACCGATTTGGTAGCAGCAATTTTGGACTAATAAGGCCAGATGGCAAGTCGAAATGGTAGCGCACAGAGATGTGGTGTAAGAGGCGGGGCATACCCCGCCTCCGCCCT
>CAUFXK010000070.1 GCA_959596495.1 uncultured Collinsella sp.
GCCGACTTGTCCTCTTGGTCGGCATTGCGCTCGATAAGCTCAGCCACCACACGCATGGCATCGGACGTCGCGCGCTGCAGACTCCAACCTGCCATAACGCGGCCGACGAGCACCGCCGAGAACGTGTCGCCCGTGCCCGGGAAATAGACCGGAATGAGCTCAAAGGGAATCGTGAAGTACTCCCCCGCTACATGGTCGTAACCGATAACCGCGTTCGTGCCATTGACCACGGCGCTCGTAATGACCACCGACTTGGCACCTAGCTCACGCACGGCGTTCACAAGAACGCGGGCCTCGTCGGGCGTGATCTGCTCTGCAATAGGCGTATCAGTGAGCAGACAGGCTTCGGTGTAGTTGGGCACCGCGTAATCGGCGCACTCCAGCAGGTGCCGCATAAGGCCAATCGTGGACTCGGGCACGCCCGCATAGAGCTTGCCGTTGTCGCCCATGATGGGATCGACGAACACCTTGGTGCCCTTTTGCGCGCGGCGGTGGCAAAAGTCCGAGATGATACGCGTCTCTTCCTCGGTCACGATAAAGCCGGTCGAGATGGCGTCGAACTCAAAGCCGAGCTCCTCCCAGACGGCAAGACTCTGACGCACGTACTCCGTGGTGTCGTGGATGTAGAACTTGGGGTAGTTGAGCGTGTCGGACACAAGTGCCGTCGGCAGGTTATGAATACGGTAGCCCATGTGCGACAGCACCGGCAGCATGGCGGAAAGCGCGACCTTGCCGTAACCGCACATATCGTTGATCAGCAGCAGCTGAGTATTCTTCATGAGGGTCTCCCTTGTTTCGGGCGCGGCGCGGCAGCGCCACAGTGCGACTAAGTGTAGCGCAGGAGGCGTTGTGGGCGGGCGGTGGCGCCGTGGAGGTCAAATTGTTGCGGAAAGGTTTCGGAAATGGGGGCTGTTTGCTCCATAGCGGCCTAGTTGATGCTACTCATATAGCTCCATTTCAAAACTATGCCTATTTACTACGTTTAACCGCCCGCCTCCAACCACAGCGAATTTCTCTCCAACAAAACCGCAGGTAGATAGCTTGCGTTTTTTCAGAAACAGCTGTTGTGGTCAGCGATGCTGGATTCATCGTAGTAATTAGGCATAGTTTTTGGCAAGGCCGCTTCGAAAGGCATCATCGCAGCCCAAAACGATACCTTTTCCTTCGTCCCCAAGGGATCAGATTGCCGCTTAGGAGCGTTTGCAGCGTCGAGCGGTTACGGCGTTTGGTAAAACGCCGTAACTTAATAAGTTTGGTACCTTGACATTCATTTCTTGCACTCCTAGATTAGTTAGGCACAAAACAATTGCACTACCTAACTAAAGAAAGGAGCGACACCATGTGCGATGACCACATCGGCCTCTGCCCCCACACGCCGGGCGGCGACCCCCATGAACCCGCAGATGCGCCCGCGGCACAGTCCCAATCAGACGCGCTTGCCAAGCACATCCTGAACGGGCTGGGCTTCTGCGGCCACTTTCTGCACTTTCACGGTGGCGGTGCCTCGGGAAAGGCGCCCATCGTCTGCCTGCTCGCCAAACAGCCAAACGGCGAGATGTCACAGCAGGAACTGGGCCTGCACTTTGATCTTAAGCCCGGTTCGCTTTCCGAAATTCTCTCCAAGATCGAATGCGCCGGCCTTATCGAGCGCAGCCGCAATCCCAAAGACCGGCGGCAGCTCACCATTCGCCTGACCGAAGCGGGATGGGAAAAGGCCCACGTAGAGCAGGCTGCCCGCCTGCGCTTTAGAGAGCAGGCCTTTAGCGCGCTCACCCACGACGAGCGCGAGGACCTCGCCGAAATGCTCGATAAAATCCGCGTAACCTGGGAGGAACTGGATGATTAAAACCCTCATGGGCAGCATCCGCGACTATATGAAAGTCACCGTTGCCACGCCGTTGCTCGTGCTTGGCGAGGTGCTCTGCGAGATGCTGATTCCATTTATCACCGCCAACCTGATCGACGCCATCAAAGACGGCACCACCGTAGCCGAGATGCTTCCCACCGCGGGCCTTTTGGTGCTCATCGCGCTGACATCGCTTGCTTTTGGCGCCGCGGCAGGCGTCACCTGCAGCCATGCGAGCTGCGGCTTCGCCAAGAACCTGCGTCACGACCTGTTCTACAAAATCCAGACGTTCAGCTTTGCCAACATCGATGAGTTCTCGAGCTCCTCGCTCGTCACGCGCCTGACCACCGACATCAACAACGTGCAGCAGGCCTTTATGATGATCATCCGTATCGCCGTGCGCGCGCCGCTGGTATTGATCTTCGCCTTTACCATGGCATTTATCATGGGCGGCAGCGTTGCCATGGTCTACCTGGTCATCATTCCGCTGCTGGGCTTTGGGCTGTTCTTTATCATCTTTAAGGTGCGCCCCATCTTCTCGCGCGTGTTCCACAAGTACGATGCCCTTAACGAGTCCGTTGAGGAAAACGTCACCGGCATGCGCGTGGTTAAGAGCTACGTACGCGAAGACTTTGAGAAGGAGAAGTTCGCGACCGCCGCGCGCAACGTCCAGATGGACTTCACCCGCGCCGAGAAGCTGCTCGCCTTTAACAACCCCATGATGAACATCTGCGTCAACGGCGCGTTTGTCGTCATCATCTACCTGGGCTCCAAGCTCATCATCACAAGCCAGGGCACGCTGTTCGACGTGGGCCAGCTCTCCTCGACCTTTACCTATGGTTTCCAGATTCTCATGAGCCTGATGCAGCTGTCGATGATCTTTGTCATGGTGACCATGGCCGACGAATCGGCACACCGCATTGCCGAGGTGCTGGCCGCCGAGCCCACGATCGCCGATCCCGCCGAGCCCGTGCTCGAGGTTGCCGACGGTTCCATCGACTTTGACCACGTGAGTTTTAAGTATTCCAAGCATGCGAAGCGCCAGGCGCTCGACGATATCGACCTGCACATTACGAGCGGCGAGACCATCGGCATCATCGGCGGCACCGGCTCGGCCAAGTCCACGCTCGTCAACCTCATCGCCCGCCTGTACGACACCACCGAAGGCGCTGTGCGCGTGGGCGGCGTGGACGTGCGCGACTACGACCTGGACGCGCTGCGTCACCAGGTCGCCATGGTGCTGCAGAAAAACGTGCTGTTTAGCGGCACCATCGCCGAGAACCTGCGTTGGGGCGACCCGAACGCCACCGACGAGGAAGTCCGCGAGGCAGCTCATCTGGCCTGCGCCGACGAGTTTGTCGACGGTTTCCCCAAGGGCTACGACACCTGGATCGAACAGGGCGGCTCTAATGTTTCGGGCGGTCAGAAGCAGCGCCTGTGCATTGCACGCGCCCTGCTGCGTCGCCCCAAGATCTTGATCCTGGACGACTCCACCAGCGCCGTCGACACCAAGACCGACGCAAAGATTCGCGCAGGTCTGGCAAGCTATCTGCCCAACACGACCAAGATCATCATCGCCCAGCGCATCAGCTCCGTACAGGACGCAGACCGCATCATCGTCATGGAGGGCGGCCGTATCGCGCAGATCGGCAACCATGACGAGCTGCTTAAGACAAGCGAGATCTACCGCGAGACCTTCACCTCGCAAAACAAGATGAGCGCCGAGGGCGAAGGGGCCGTCGAGGCCGACACCGAGGCATCCGCAACGCAAGCTCAGACCCAGGAAGGAGGCGAGGCCCATGAGTAAGGCAACGACCGCCGAGCGCGCGCTCAACCGCAAGGGCGGCACCATGTCGCGCCTCATCAAGACGCTCTTTGGCTTCTATCCCGTGCTTTTGCCCCTCGTCGTCGCCGGCGTGGTGCTCTGCGCCATCATCAACTCCATCGGCGCGACCTTCCTGCAGAGCGCCCTGCAGATTATTAGCGAATCGTGGCAGTCGGGCGATTGGGAAGCCGCACAGCCCAAGATCGCACAGCTCGTGACCACCCTCGCCTGCATCTACGGCGTCGGCGTCCTGTCCTCGCTCTTCTGGAACCGCGCCATGGCTATCGTCACGCAGGGCTCGCTGGAGAAGCTGCGCGAGATGATGTTCAACCGCATGCAGGACCTGCCGATCCGCTACTTCGACACGCACCAGCGCGGCGATATCATGAGCCACTACACCAACGACATCGACACGCTGCGTCAGATGATCAGTCAGTCGCTGCCCAACCTGCTCATGACGATCATCATCATCGTCACGGTGTTCTTTATCATGCTGTACTACAGCGTGTGGATGTGCCTGGTCATCATCGCCGGCGTCGCCTTTATGACCTTTATGACCAAGCTGCTCGGCTCCAACTCCGCGCGTTTCTTCATTGCGCAGCAGACCGAACTCGGCGTGGTCGAGGGCCATATCGAGGAGGTCATGAACGGACAGAAGGTCGTCAAGGCGTTCTGCCACGAGTCTGCCGCCGAGGCCGATTTTGACGAGCGCAACGAAAAGCTCTTCGAGGTCTCCCAGAAGGCCAACATGTACGCCAACATCCTCATGCCCATCCTTATGAACCTGGGCAACCTGCTCTACGTGCTGGTCGCACTGGCAGGCGGCATTTTCCTGGCGCTGGGCGTGCCCAACCTGAGCATCTCGGGCATGGCGCTGTCCATCGCCGTCGTGGTGCCGTTCCTCAACATGACCAAGCAGTTCTGCGGACAGATCGGCCAGATCTCGCAGCAGATCAACGCCGTGGTCATGGGCCTCGCCGGCGCCGACCGCATCTTTGAGCTCATCGACGAGGAGTCCGAAGCCGACGAAGGCTACGTGACGCTCGTCAACGCGCAGGTCAACCCCGACACCTGGCAGCTCGAGGAGGCTGACCACCACACCGGCATGTGGGCGTGGAAACATCCGCACCGCGCAACCGGCGAGATCGAGTACGTGCCGCTGCGCGGCGACCTAGTCATGGATAACGTCGACTTTGGTTACACGCCCGACCACGAGGTGCTGCACGGCGTGTCCGTGTTTGCCAAGCCGGGTCAGAAGGTCGCGTTTGTCGGCGCCACCGGTGCCGGTAAGACGACCATCACCAACCTCATCAACCGCTTCTATGACATCGCCGATGGCAAGATCCGCTACGACGGCATCAACGTCAACAAGATTCGCAAGGCCGATCTGCGCCGCTCGCTGGGCGTCGTGCTACAGGACGTGAACCTGTTCACCGGCACCGTGATGGATAACATCCGCTACGGCAACCTGGATGCGACCGACGAGGAGTGCATCGCGGCGGCCAAGCTCGCGGGCGCGGACGACTTTATCACCCGCCTGCCCGACGGCTACGACACCATGCTTACCGGCAACGGTGCCCAGCTGTCGCAAGGCCAGCGCCAGCTGATTTCGATCGCGCGCGCCGCCGTCGCCGATCCGCCGGCAATGATTCTGGACGAGGCCACGTCGAGCATCGACACCCGCACCGAGGCCATCGTGCAGGCGGGCATGGATAAGCTCATGGAGGGCCGCACCACGTTTGTCATCGCGCACCGTCTCTCCACCGTGCGCAACTCCGACGCGATCATCTGTCTGGATCACGGCCGCATCATCGAGCGCGGCAACCACGATGAACTGATTGCCAAGCGCGGATATTACTACCAGCTCTATACCGGCGCGTTTGAGCTCGAGTAGGACCGGCTACTGACGGAGGGTTCCCCGGGGCGGCGGGGTAATTCCTCCGTGCTCAAACATTCTCGCTGCGCTGCGAAACTGCGCGCGGAGGAAATACCCCGCCGCCCCGGGGAACCCTCCTGCGCGCAATCAGCCCGTCATTTAGAAGGAAATAAAAGTTTGTGAGCCCCTGGCCGGTTGGCCAGGGGCTCGTTTTGTGTAAATTTGTCGCATGCTTCGGGTTGTGATATAAACGTAGCATGCTACAGAAAGGATGGTGGCTGGAATGGTTCCCGAAGATGCTGTTGGACCCCTGTTTAAGGTGATCAACGAGCGCATGCAGGCGTCTGCCGACGCGGACCTCAAGGAGCAAGGACTCACTTTTGCGCAAAGCCAGGTGATCGTCTACCTCATTGAGCATGCGGGCCGAGCGCTCCAAAAAGAGATCGAAACTAACCTCAAGGTTTCCCACCCAACGGTCTCCGGCCTCGTCAGCCGGCTCGAGAAAAACGGCTTTGTGCGCACCTGGGTAGCCGAGGATGACCGACGTAATAAGGTCGTTGAGCTCACGGACAAGGCACACGATGCCGGTGATCGCATGCGTGCCACAATGCGCGAACGCGATCGAGAGCTGCTCGCCGGCCTTGATGAGCGCGAGCAGACGGAGCTCATCCGCATGCTCAGGCGAATCTACGCCAACGTCTGCAAACAATAGCCTCAATAGCACCCGTCGCCCACCGGATTCATTCCACCTGCGACGGGCTTCTTTACGCCCCATTCCGTAGCTTGCTACATAATTTCAGCCCGATTCGTACAGAAAGGAACATACATGATACGAACGCTTGCACGGAGCCTGCGGCAATATCGCAAGAGCTCCGTCACCGCCATCCTACTTTCCATCCTGGAGGTGATACTCGAGATCGCCATCCCGCTCGTCATGAGCGACCTCATCGACCGCGGCATCCAAGCCGGCAACATGGGCGAGGTCTGGCGGCTTGGCATCGCGCTGCTCGTCCTAGCCATTCTCGAATTTGGAGTGGGCGCCGGCGGCGCTTGGATGGGCGCACGCGCCTCAGTGGGTTTCGCCGCCAACCTGCGCGACGATATGTACGACAACGTGCAGACTTTCTCTTTCGGCAACATCGACAAGTTCTCTACCGGCTCGATCGTCACACGCCTCACCACCGATGTCACCAACGTGCAAAACGCCTACATGATGATCATCCGCATGGGCGTGCGCGGACCCGTGATGCTCGCGTTCTGCTGGATCGTGTCGTTTACCATCAACCGGCAGATTTCGTTTGTGTTCCTGGCCGTGATCCCCATCCTTGCCATCGCGCTCGGACTCATCATGTGGCGCGTAAGCAGCATCTTCAACCGCGTTTTCGCTACCTACGACACGCTCAACAACGTGGTGCAGGAAAATGTCGCAGGCATCCGCGTGGTCAAGTCGTTCAACCGCGAGGAGCACGAGATTGGCAAGTTCGGCCGTATCAGCCAACGCATCTACGAGGACTTCGCCCGCGGCGAGCGCCTCATCGCACTCAATACGCCGCTCATGCAGGCCTGCATGTACGCATGCATGATACTCATCTCGTGGCTCGGCGCTAAGGCCATCGTGGCCTCGGGCAACAACGCCGCGCTCGGCCTCACCACAGGACAGCTCACCGCACTCTTTACCTACGCCACGCAAATCCTTATGGCGCTCATGATGCTCTCCATGGTCTTTACGCTTATCGTGATTGCCCAGAGCTCGGCCAAGCGCATCGCCGAGCTACTCAACGAACAGAGCGACATCGCGAGCCCCGAGCCCGGTCGCGCCGTCACGCAGGTTGCGGACGGTTCCGTGGAGTTTGACCACGTGAGCTTTGCCTACGCGAGCAAGGCCGAGAAAAACGTACTCGAGGACGTAAACCTCACCATCAAGAGCGGCGAGGTCGTGGGCATCATCGGCGGCACGGGTTCGTCCAAGTCGAGCCTTGTGAACCTCATCGCCCGTCTCTATGACGTCACCGCGGGCACCGTGCGCGTGGGCGGCATCGATGTGCGCGACTACGACCTCGATGCGCTGCGCGGCCAAGTGGCCATGGTACTGCAGAAAAACGAGCTCTTTAGCGGCACCATCGCCGAGAACCTGCGCTGGGGTGACGCCGAGGCCAACGATGCAGAGCTGGTGCGCGCCTGCGAGCTCGCCTGCGCGGACGAGTTTATCGACCAGCTGCCGGACGGTTACCAGACCATGATCGAGCAGGGCGGCACCAACGTCTCGGGCGGGCAGAAGCAGCGCCTGTGCATCGCCCGCGCGCTCGTGGCCAAGCCGCGCGTGCTCGTGCTCGATGACTCAACGAGCGCCGTCGACACCAAGACCGACGCCAAGATCCAACGCGGCCTTGCCGAGTACCTGCCCGCCACGACCAAGATCGTAATCGCGCAGCGTGTGAGCTCGGTCATGCACGCTGACAAGATCGTCGTGATGGACGACGGCCGCGTGAGCGCGGTGGGCACGCATGAAGAGCTTTTGCACACAAGCGATATCTATCGCGAGGTCTTTGAGTCGCAGCAGAAGGGAACGGCAGAGGATGAGTAAGCAGAATAAACGCCCCGCAAACGGAGCGGCACCGGGCGCCGACATGCCCGCGATGCAACTCGACATGGCAACCGTCAAGCGACTGCTCTCGTATATGTCCTGTTACCGAGGACAACTTGTACTCGTCGTCGTGTGCATTCTGCTCTCTGCCATCGCGAGCGCCGCGTCGTCGATGTTTTTGCAGGCACTCATCGACGACTACATCGTCCCGCTTTTGGCGACCGACGCTCCCGTATGGACGGGCCTTGCGCACGCGCTCATCACCATCGGCGCCGTCTATGTGGTGGGCGTTGCGGCCACGCTCGTCTACAACCGCGCGATGGTCACCGTGGCGCAGGGCACGCTCAAACGCATCCGCGACGATATGTTCTCGCACATGCAGACGCTCCCCTTGCGTTACTTCGACACACACGCGCACGGCGACATCATGAGCCTCTACACCAACGACACCGACACCCTGCGCCAGATGATCGCGCAGTCGCTCTCGCAGCTCGTAAGCTCGGTATTCACGCTGGTCGCGGTCTTTGTGTGCATGCTTTGGACGAGCGTGGGGCTCACCGTGGTGGTCTGCGTGCTCATGGCGGCGGTGCTCGTGTTCGTGGGCCGCATCACGGGGGTCATCGGGGCGTTTTCTATCGAGCAGCAAGATACGCTCGGCGCGCTCAACGGCTACATCGAGGAGATGGTCGGCGGGCAGAAGGTCATCAAGGTCTTTTGTCACAAGGACGCCGCACGCACCGGAATGGGCAAGCTCAACCGTGCCTGGGCAAAGGCTGCGACGAACGCGCAGGGCGTGGGCAATTCGATCATGCCCATGATGAACGCACTTGGCTACCTGATCTATGTGGTGGTGGCTGTGCTCGGCGGCTACATGGCCATCGCGGGGACACCCAACCTGGGACTTACCGGTTTCGACACGTTCACGCTCGGCGCCATCGCATCGTTTTTGACGCTCACGCGCAACTTTATGAACCCCGTGGCGCAAGTGTCCAACCAGCTCAACTCGATCATCATCGCGCTTGCGGGCGCCGGGCGCATCTTTACGCTCATGGACGAGAAGCCCGAGTCCGACGACGGTTACGTGACGCTGGTCAACGTGCGCGAGGACGCGGACGGCGCGCTTGTCGAAACGAGCGAGCGAACCGAGCGCTGGGCCTGGAAGAACCCACATCACGATGGCGGCTGCGGGCTCGTGCCGCTCAAGGGGCATATTATGCTCGATCATGTGAGCTTTGGCTATGTGCCCCAAAAGCTCGTGCTGCACGATATCGAGCTCGAAGCCGAGCCCGGGCAGAAGATCGCGCTCGTTGGTGCGACGGGCGCCGGCAAGACCACGATCACCAATCTTATCAACCGCTTCTACGACATTGACGACGGCAAGATCCGCTACGACGGCATCAACGTCAACAAGATCCGCAAGGCCGACCTGCGCCGTTCGCTCGGTGTGGTGTTGCAGGACGTGAACCTGTTCACCGGTACCGTCATGGACAACATTCGCTACGGCTGCCCCGGCGCCACGGACGAGCAGTGCATCGAGGCAGCGCGGCTTGCAAACGCCGACGGGTTTATCCGCATGCTGCCGGCGGGCTACGACACCGTGCTTGAGGGCGATGGCAGCGGACTCTCGCAGGGCCAGCGCCAGCTGATCAGCATTGCGCGCGCCGCGGTGGCCGACCCGCCCGCGATGATTCTGGATGAGGCCACGTCGAGTATCGACACCCGCACCGAGGCATTGGTGCAGCGTGGCATGGATGCGCTGATGGAGGGCAGGACCACGTTTGTGATCGCGCACCGTCTCTCCACCGTGCGCAACTCTGACCTGATCTGCGTGCTGGATCACGGGCAGATTATCGAGCGCGGCAGCCATGACGAGCTGATTGCCAAGCACGGGTATTACTACCAGCTGTATACGGGTGCGTTTGAGCTCGAGTAGGACCGGCTACTGACGGAGGGTTCCCCGGGGCGGCGGG
>CAUFXK010000071.1 GCA_959596495.1 uncultured Collinsella sp.
ACGCGCATAAAGAAAGCCTCCCATTTCTCATGTCCAAGAAATGGGAGGCAGTTCACAACGGGACGGGCCTTTTCTGTTTTCGAATGTCAGGAGTGACAAGCGCAGCTGTTAAAACTGACAGTCAGCGCACGAACGCTAATCCACGCGCTTGTCGCCCATAAAGAAGAGCGCCACCGTACCAGGTCCGGTGTGCGAACCGATCAGAGTACCGATGTTATTGATCTCGATCTTGCCTTTAAGCTGCGGAACCTGTTCCTCAATCAGCGCCGCAACTGCCTCCGCATCCTCGCGGCACGCCGAGTGCGACATGATGCACTTACCCGAATATTCCGCACCGTCCTGCACGTGTGCCATCATGGTCTTAGCCATCTCGGAAATCGCGCGCTTCTTAGTGCGAATCTTCTCACGTGGCGACAGCCCACCTTCGCAATCGACCGTCATAAGTGGGCAAATCTTAAGCGCCGTGCCGATGATCGCGCTTGCGGCCGAAATGCGACCGCCTCGTAGGTAGCTCGACAGATCGGTCGAGAAGAACCAGTGGTGAAGGTTGAGTTTATGCTCCTCAATCCAAGCGGCCGTCTCGTCGAGCGAAGCGCCGCCATCGCGAACGTCGGCGGCACATTCCGCCAGCAGGCCAAAGCCCGAAGACGCCGCCAACGAATCGATGACGCGCACCTTGCCGCCCTGAGGATAGCGATCCGCGAGCATCTGTGCCGCAACGCAGGCCGATCCATACGTGCCCGAAATACCCGACGACAACGTCAGGTGCAGCACGTCTTTACCCTCGGCAACAAACGGCTCCCAAAACTCCTCGTACTCACCCACGCTCACCTGAGACGTCTTGGGCATGGCGCCCGCGGCAATCTGGGCAAAAAACTCGTCCGGCGTAATCGACTGATACAGATCGTCCGTATAGACAACATCGTCGATCTCGTAATGAAAACACACGACAGGGATATTGCGCGACGCAAAGAACTCACGGGTTCGATCGGCGGCGGATTCACAGGTCAGGACAAAATCACTCATATGAGGCTCCTTAAGTATTGCTGTGCAAATTATCGCACAGCAAGCCTAAATACGATACAAATGTCCACTATTTACCAATGCGAACCATTTGTATTGATTATCTTTATCATGAACATCCTCATCCCCGCCATGGGCCAACGTGGGCAAAATCACCCGCTTTGCCTCCACTCAACCGCCATATCTACCTCAACTAAATCGATTTACCAAACCGTTCAGCCGACAATTCAGCCGCTGGCGCAAAATCGAAACAAAAGCGGCGCATACTGATAAACGTTTGACGCTGTTTATCAGTTTTACCAGCTCCATCGGAAGGTGTTTCATGGTCGCATTCGATCGCAACCCGCAAGACTTTAAGTATCTGCGCCTGCTGTCGAGACAGTTCCCCACCGAGCAATCCGCGTTTACCGAGATCATCAATCTCTCAGCCATCCTCAACCTGCCCAAAGGCACCGAGCATTTTATGAGCGACGTGCATGGCGAGTACGAGGCCTTTATGCACATCCTCAACAACTGCTCGGGCGTCGTGCGCGAGCATGTCGACGAGATTTTTGGCGACACGCTCACCTTTGACGAAAAGGGCGAGCTGTGCACGCTCATCTACTACCCGCACGAGAAGATCGAGCTGGTCCGCAGCCAGCGCGAGGACTCGCCCACCTGGTACAAAACGATGCTTGACCAGCTCATCATGGTCGCTCGTTCGCTTTCAAGCCGCTACACCCGCTCCAAGGTTCGTAAGGCCATCCCACGCGATTACGCCTACATCATCGACGAGCTGCTACACACGCATCCGGATGAGAACAACTATCGTGTGCGCTATCACGAGCGCATCGTGGAGTCCATCCTGGAGACCGCAAGCGCCGACGACTTTATCGAGTCGCTCGCCTCGCTCATCAAGCGCCTGGCCGTCGACCACCTGCACCTGGTGGGCGACATCTTCGACCGCGGCGGCGGCGCGGCCAAGATTATGGACCGTCTGCTCACCTACCATTCACTCGACATCCAGTGGGGCAACCACGACCTGCTGTGGATGGGCGCTGCGGCCGGTGAGCCCGCCTGCATCGCCACGGTGCTGCGCAACAACCTACGCTACGACAACTACGAGATCCTGGAGAACGACTACGGCATCTCGCTGCGTGAGCTTGTCGCCTTTGCCGATGCCACCTACACCGCCGGTGAGTCCATCACCCCGCTGATCAAGGCCATCAACGTCCTACTCTTTAAGCTCGAGGGTCAGATTATCCAGCGCCATCCCGAGTTCGACATGACCGACCGCCTGTTACTCGACAAAATCGATCACGACACCGGCACGGTCACGCTCGCCGACGGCAGCGTGTGGCCGCTCACGACCAATGACTTCCCCACCGTCGACCCGGCGGACCCCTATTCGCTCACGCCCCAAGAGCAGCACATCATCGACAAGCTCGTGTCCGAGTTTGTCACCGCCGATCACCTGCATCGCCATATCGATTTCCTCTATTCCCACGGCTCGATGTACAAGGTCGCCAACGGCAACCTGCTGTTCCATGGCTGCGTGCCGCTCAACGAAGACGGCACCTTTAGCAGCATGAACTGCCTGGGCACCTGGCATGCTGGCCGCGATTATCTCGATTTTTGCGACCACATCGCCCGCCGCGCCTGGCGCGTGGGCGACCGCGACGCTCTCGACTGGATGTGGTACCTGTGGATTGGCTTTAACTCACCCGCCAGCGGACGCCTGGTGCGTACCTTTGAGCGCGCCTATATCGCCGACAAGAGCACCTGGGTCGAGCCGATGGACCCGTACTTTACGCTTACCAAGTCGCCCTCGGTCTGCGACGACATCATGCGCGAGTTTGGCGTCGCGCCCATGGCATGCTCACCGACCGGTCACATCATCAACGGCCACACGCCCGTCAAGACCACCAAGGGCGAGCAGCCCATCCGCGCCGAGGGCAAGCTGCTGGTCATCGATGGCGGATTCTGCCGCGCCTACCATCCCAAGACGGGCATCGCCGGCTACACGCTTATCTCGAGCTCGCGAGGGTGCCGCCTCAAGTCGCACCAGGCCTTTACCACCGTTGCCGAGGCGCTCACCCGCAACATCGATATCGAAAGCGAGACCAACCGCTTTGACGAGGCCGACCGCCGCCGCATGGTGAGCGACACCGATACCGGCGCCAAGATCCGCAGCCAGATCCAGGACCTGCGCCAGCTGCTCGATGCATATAGAAACGGTGCTATCGAGGAGCGCGCCTAGCTCCACCCGCGGGGATTGGCTAAACTTGCTGGGTTTGTCATCCCCACGGCGCCCCAGCGCCACCCTAAGGCAGGTACCATGCAAAAGCTCCTTGCGCAGATTATGAAGTTTGGCGTCGTCGGCGTCATTGCCACGGTCATCGACTTTGGCATTATGAATCTGCTCCACTACGGTCTGGGCCTCAACATCCTAATCGCCAACACCAGCGGCTTTATCGTCTCACTCATCTTTAATTACGTCGCCAGCATGAAGTACGTGTTTGCGCACAAGGAGGGCATGAGCCGCCGCCGCGAGTTCATTATCTTTGTCGTGCTGTCCATGATTGGTTTGGTGCTCAACGACGGTATCGTGCTGGCGCTCAACGCCGGTCTGGGGCTCGAAGCCAATATCGCCAAGATTTGCGCCACCGCGCTTGTCATGGTCTACAACTTTGTGACCCGAAAGATCTTCCTGGAGGGCGACGAGACCAAATAGCTCGACACCCCTGCAGCATTACGGCGCCCACGGACGACGCGCGCTCAGCGCAGTATCGTCCGTGGGTGCCGCTCGTTTACGGGCAAATTTTCAACGTTTGCGGATTAGCACTTGATAATTTGGCGAGTTCGTATAGTTCTTGGCAAAGACCTTACGTTTCCCTTGCAAAAGCTCTAAAGTATCCTCTGCTCGATTCATCAACGCATTGGATGTGATTACGTGCGCAAGGCACTGGCACAACCTCATACTAAGCAGTTCCTCAAGTTCGCTGTCGTGGGCCTTATCTCCTTTGGCATCGACTGGGGTATGCTCATTGCGCTCGTCGAGCTGTTCCACCTCGACTTTTTGATGAGCACCACGGTCTCGTTTACCACCTCCGTTGTGGTCAACTACTGGCTCAGCATGAAGTACGTGTTCGACCATCGCGAGGGCATGAGCCGCAAGCGCGAGTTCACGATCTTCACTATCCTGTCGGTGATCGGCCTGGGCCTCAACGACCTGTACATGTTTGTGGGCGTCACGTTTTTGAGCATCGGCTACCAGGCCATGAAGGCCATCGCCACGTTCCTCGTCACCTGGTACAACTACTTCAGCCGTCGCTTCTTCCTCGAGGGCGCACGGTCGTAGTCGATTCGCTATTTGCTTGAATGTATAACCGGTTGGAATTCCCATTCCAACCGGTTTTTTTGTTTGCCGAAAGACCCGGCGACCAAGTCCTCTACGCATGAAAAGCGGGCGGCCCGGATGTTTGTCCGAACCGCCCGCTTGGTGCGCTATGTCGAGGTCATTAGCCTGTAACGTAATACCAGGCCACGTTATCGCCGTTGGAGAGAACGTAGTTGCTGCACGCCGTCATGGGCGTTGCGCCGTTGACGGAGTACATCCAGCCGCTCGTGCCGCCGTACTGTTTCTCGGCCAAACCACCAATCGCGGAGACATACGTGCCGTACGACGAGCCGTGTGCGTTGACAGAAAGGCCCAGCGCGCACAGGGCATCGTAGACGGTAGTGCCTTCGTTAAAGGTAAAGGTGCCACCAGAGGACACAGGATTGCCCACAGCGCTCGATGTGACCGAAACCGTCACTGTTACGTAGCTGGACTCCTGCGAGCCGCTCTGGCCGCCCGAAGAGGCGTTTCCACCATTAGAGGATGAGGCTCCATCAGACGACTGGCCACCGCCCGAAGAAGCACCGCCAGACGCATTGGAAGCATCACCGGCTCCCGTATTTTGGGCAGCGGATTTATCGCCGGACTTCTTGCCGTCCTGGTCCTCGGACTTCTTGTTATCCGAGTTCTTGTCCGATTCCTTGTTTGAAGACTCGGAATCGTCCTTGGACTTGGACTCATCAGAATGCTTGGACTCATCTTTTGCGTCATTCGATGACTTGGAATCCTTGGAACTGGCCTCGCCCGTAGTCGTAGTCGAGCCAGACACCTTGGTGTCCTTGGTTACGACGCTCTCCCCCGTCACGGTCTGAATGATCCAGTCGATGGACCAGGCACCGCTCTCGGAAGGATGGACGAAACCCAGCGAGACGACGATCAGAATGGTGCACGCGGCAGTCAGGACGCCGAGGAGCGTCTTGCGACGAGGGGCGGACGCCGCCGAAGCGGCGCCCTGTTGCTTTGCATCGTCGAACTGAATGAACGAGGAATCTGGTTGCTTGGGGTCAGCGTCCTTGGATTTATTGGACACAGCCCTCACCTACCGACGTTTGGTGAACACGAACACGCCGACGATGGCGAGACCGATGACGCCGGCGGCAACGCCAACAATGGCGAGCGGGTTGGTGCCAGTCTCCTGCTCGGAGGCACTAGAGGACTTCTTAGCAGTGGTCGTGGAAGCAGCACCCGTATCGGACTTGGAATCGGACTTCTTGTCGGACTTGTTGTCCTTCTTGTCAGACTTCTTGTCAGACTTCTTCTCGTCCTTCTTATCGGACTTATCGGTGTCCTTCTTGTCGGACTTGTTGTCCTTGGTCTCGGTCTTGGTCGACACCGTCGTCTTGGTCGTCGGCTTATGACCCGGGGCGATAGCGCCGCCGGCCTGCTGGCCCTTCGTGCCGGAGCCGGAACCCGTGCCCGTGCCAGCACCGGAACCGTTGCCAGCGCCACCGTTGCCACCATTAGTGCCAGAACCGCCATTGCCGCCAGGGTTAACAGCATTCTTGGTCCACTTGGCATACAGCGTCAGATCGGCCGTCACCGGCGTACTGAAGTCATACGCCTGCGTGCAAGCCTCATCGGTGAACCAACCGCCGAAAGTGTAGCCATCGCGCGTCGGATCGGCCGGCTTGACCAGCTTGCCGTCGGCCGTAGCAACAAACTTAGTGTCGCAAACAGACCCGCCGTTGGAATTAAAGGCAACCGTCCAAGACTCAACAGCCCCGAGCTTGAACAGCGTACCCGAATCATTGATGTAGTACAGGTTGCCAGATGCATCGGCAATGACCGGAGAGTCACAGTACTGGTAATGGCCAGCCGCATCATAAATCTGCGTCGCCTCTGCATCGCCGAGCGTATAGCGATACACGCCACCACCAGCAGAGTAGTTGACGTAATCCTTGCTATCCGCGCTGTTAACAGTGAAGTACACATAGGTCTTGCCGCCCTGAACACTCACCAGCGGAGTAGCAGCAATACCGTTGAGGCCAGCCGGCAGCGCCTTGCCGTCGGCAGCAGCGACCATCGTGGTCTTACCCGTCTTCAGGTTATAGAGAACCAGAGCAGAGCCAGTAGCCGTCTGTCCGCCGACAATCAAGTTTTCGCCAGCCACCGCCGGTGCGCTCATGTTATTAGTAAGACCCAGGTCGACCGTCTTCTGCTCGCTTAGTACGCCCTTCGCCGAAAGCGAAATCACATGGAGCTTTCCATCGTGCGTCATCTGATAGAAGGTCGAACCATTGGACGGATCGGCGACACAGTCGGCGTTCGCGAGAGCGCCGAGCTTCATAGTCGAAACGACATCGCCCGTCGTCTTATCAATGCACTTAAGCGTGCCCGCGCTCGTAGGAACAATGGCGTACTTATCCGTCAGCGCAGCACCAGTCCAGTAATAGCCCTCGGCAGGGTCGATGTTCTGCCAAGAAACTTCGCCCGTGGCAATCTTAATGCGCGCAAAGGAGCCGTTGCCGTAGGTCGCGTTGTAATTCTCGTCATACGAAATATCGACCGAGCCTACATAGACGTACTCGCCGTCCGAAACGACGGTGCAGGAGCTCTGCGTCAAGTCCGTCAAACCAGGCGTCAGCCACTTGCAGATCAGCTTGTCTGCAGTAATCGCCTGGACCGCACCGCCGTTGAGCGGAACGATGATAAGACCATTGGTATAGATCGGACGAGAGGTATAGCTCACCTTGGAGGCAAGCGGCGCAGAGGCAACCTTTTTGCCCGTGGACGAATCGATCTTAATGAGCTCGTTCTCGGTCGCGATGTACACAAAGCCGTTAGCGATGACAGGCTCGCTGCAGTTGGCATACTGCTGGCCAGACTCGGCCTTCCAATCGAAGGCCCACTTAAGACCAGCGGCCTGCGCAGGCGTCTTGGCATCCGTTACGGTCGAACCGTTGCCACTGTTGCCGTAGCCGGCCCACTCGGCATCCCAATCAGGAGTCGTCGCACTCGGGTCCACGACAATCTTGTCGGGATCGGGCATGGGCGAATCGTCGGTGGTATGGGCAAGCGTAACCTTATCGCCGCTCTTGAGCGTAATCTGGTTGGCGCAGAGTAAGGAGGGCTCTCCATTGATATACAGATGCCAAGATTTATTGGTCGCAGCATCCCAGGCATACGGCTTGTGATCGAACGGCGAGTTGATGGAATTGAGGAACCAGTACTCACCACTCTGGGAGCCGTTGTACGTAACGCCCTTGGCCTTCAGAACCGTCTCAATAAGGTTCTGAGCCGTAGAGCCTTCGGGCAGAGAAACGTTGCTTGCCGAGCCCCAGCGAGTATTGTTGCCATTGACATCGGGGCCGATAACATCGACAGACCCAAGAACCTGGCCAGGAAGGGCATCGCTGTCGCCAGCATACATAAAGGTGACGGCGTCGCCCTCTTGGAGCTCGTAGTTGCCGGCACCGACCGTGGCGGACTTGCCATTTACATAGAATTGCCAATAACTGCGGGTCGCAGGATCATACTTATAGGTCTTACCGTCAAGCGGCGATTTAATGCCGCTGAGGTACCAGCCCCAAGACTCTTCACTAGCAACGAGATCAAGACCAGTCTGCTCCAGCAGATCCTTGGCAGTAGAGCCCGCCTTGAGACTCATCTGACCCGTCGAAGCCCAAACCTGCTGCTTGCCGTCCCTGTCCTTACCGAGGACCTGAACGGAAGCATGGACAGAATCGGAGGGCAACTGGTCGCCCCAGCCACCGTAGAACCACGTAACGGTATCGCCAGCATGAATGGTGACATTGTCTGCCGTGCAGTCGCTCGACTTGCCGTTGATGAACAGCTGCCAATAGGTCGAATAATCGAGCGGCTTACCCAGCTCAACGCCGTTGTACTTAAGGCTCAGAATGAAGGAGCCCGCAACAACGGCATCGATGTCATTCGCCTCGAGCGCGACCTTCGTAAGGTCAAGTGCGTTCGAGCCGGACGTCACCACATACTGCGCGTTATCGACCCAAGTCTGAGTCTTGCCCTGGGCATCGCGACCAATGACGGTCACATTTGCGGCAACCTGGTCCTTAACGACAGGGGACGAGCTACCAGCCGTATAGGCAAACTCAATCTTCTGCCCCTGGGTGAGCTTGACGCCGCTCGCGCCAACCGAGGAAGACGCGCCGTCGACAAACAGCTGCCAGTAGGCATAAGTCGCCGGATCGAAGGCAAGCGTGCGGCCATCGCTCGGGGACGTGATGCTTTCGAGGTAGAAACCGTATGCCGTGTTCGGATCGTAGTCCGCCTTGAAGCCCGTCTTCTCCTGCAGCTTAATGAAGGCATCCGCAGCCGTCGCGCCCTCGTCGAGCTTAAGCTGCGTAGGTGCCACCCAGGTCTGAGCCTTGCCGTCGGCATCGGTGCCGATAATCGAGAACGAGACCTCGACTTGCTTCTTGGCGACATCGCCAGTTTCCGTCGGGTTCTCTGCCTGGACGGCAGCCACGGCGGCAGATCCTGCTTGGCCAGCGGATGCCGTCGAAGACTGCTCGCTCGCGGTAGGGTTCTCCCCCGTCGCCGGGCCCTCGTCGCCAGTTGCCGTCTCTGTTGTGGCGGCACTAGCTGCAGGCGCGCCCTCGGAATCCGAAACCTCGGCCTTACCCTGGTCGGCAGCACCGCCCGCAAGCGCTGCGTCCTCGCCCGGCGTCGTAGCCTGAGCCACAGCCTCGGCAATGCCCTCGGCGCCCTCGGCCCACAGCTGAGCCGGCGTGGTGCCAAAGGCCATCGCGAAGGCCAGGAATGCCACCAGGCCGCGCTTAGCTACACCGCGTGCAATCGCGCCACGGCGATGCGAGACGCGCTGGCGCTCGTCCACAAACATATCCATTTGTCTCCTACTGTCTGTACTTGGAGCGTTGCCTTGAGGCTGCCCCACGTCATCGCGCATGTTGCGCTCGAGTTCCCCCATCGGGGTCCCCCTTCCCTCCAGAGCCCTATGCACACCGGCGGCATACGCCGCAGCCGCATGCAAGATGGGAGGCGATCCGACTTAACCTTAACGACTCGGGCACGTCGTCCGATCTGCGACGCGAACATCCCGAGCCAAGAGGAATTACGGTTACTGGTACAGCCGGGGACTTGCACCCCAATTCTCCCAAACGCGCAGGTAAACCGCGCATTCATGCGTCTCCGCACCACCATCTAGGCCATCGATTATTACCGTCAAAATGGTATCACGCAAAAGAGCCTCGCACGCAGGCGAAGCCCAAGGTAAAAGCTATTGTTTGCGATAGGAAAATGCGGTGACGGTCGCGGCCTCTAGTGCTTGCCGCCGTGACTGTTGAGCCAGATATTGCGGCCCAGCATAAGCGCCAGCACCAGCGCGCTCACGTAGCCCATAAAGCCAATGACTGGGATACCAAACACAACCGGCTCGATGCGCGCGTAGTACACCACCGACGAACCGATAAACAGGCCAGCAATCACAATTGCCATCGACATACGGTCGATAATTCCGCCCAGCTGTCGCAGCGCCTTATCGCTGCTCATGATCTGCGTGTTCACCTTAAGCTGGCCGCGCGTGAGCATGCGCGAAGCCAGGCCAAGATACTCGGCCGCCTCGAGCGAGCCTTTTGCCGCGCGATAGCTGCTCGCGGCAAGATCGCG
>CAUFXK010000072.1 GCA_959596495.1 uncultured Collinsella sp.
TGCGAACCTCCAGTCCGGACCGCCCCGCGGTCCAACTTTCTGTCCGCACCCCCAATCAGCCCATCCAACGGCCAAACAGGAACCATTTCACCGCAACTTTTCTTTAGATCGGATTTCGGGCTGATGCTAAGTTTGTAACATTTCAAAACTCTGCCGGATTACGGGGCTGAATTGACAACCTCTATCCATTCCGGTAATTTGCAAATTTCAACAAGCCATCTACCTGCGGTTTTATTAAGGCCATTTTTGCTGTGGTCGGGCATCACCGATCTAGCCCCGTAATCCGCCCTACTTTTGATAGCAGCAAGTATGAAACAGGACCATTTTTTCCCACTCTTTACCGCTATTGCGATCTCCACTCGCACGACCTTCTGAGTTGCGGTGAAATAAAGACTGTTTGGCGGCTAGAAGCCGCTATTCGATCCCTATTTCACCGCAACTTAGTAGCTACTTGTGGACCAAGCGGGCGCAGAAGTGGCCGTCGTAGGAATCCGCGTTTACGGGGACGCTCTGGAAAAGCCCACGGTCGTTTTGGCGTACGAAAACGAGCTTCTTGGCCTGATCGAACTCGGGGAGTTGCAGAATCTGTGCTTCGGAAAGCGGCGCCACGCTAAAGCCGGCACCCTCGGGAGAAGCCAGGAAGGCATCCACGACCTGAGTGTTCTCCTCAGCAAAAACCGAGCAGGTGGCATAGATAAGCTCACCGCCGGCAGCCACGCGCGCGGCGGCTTCCTTGAGCATCGTCAGCTGCAGTTTAGGAAGCTCAACCGTCACGTCCTTTTCGGTCAAGCGCCACGGAATCTCAGGATGCCGGCGCATGGTGCCGGTACCCGAGCACGGGGCATCGATAAACACCGTATCGAACAGAACGGGTTTACCAAGCATCGCATCGAACGACGTCAGTACCTCGTCGAGCTCGCACGCATCACCCGAGACGGTACGAACGCCCTTGATACCAGCCTTATGCAGGCGCGCGAGATTCTGATCACACTTGCGATCGTGCAAATCGAGTGCAGTGTGCTGACGGTCGTAGCCGGCACGCTTAGCCTGGCACATCATCACATACGTCTTGGTACCACGACCGGCGCCAATCTCTAGGCAGCGCCCGGGACGAGTAGCCGCAGTAGCGATGAGCTGAGCGTTAAGGTCCGAGGCCACGGCCGCCGCGCGTTCAAACACACCCGACGCAACCGTAGCCTGCGAATCGACCGGCGCATGGCAGCCCGGGAACACCGGCGCCACAAGCTGCGATAGGTACGGATCAGGCTTGGTTGCAAAGGCGTTCTCGTGCAAAGCGAGCGGCGCGGGCGCCAGATTTCCTGCAAAGTTGAGCGCGCCCTCGGGCGTATCGAACGACGCCATAATGCGAGCACACAGCCAGCGCGGCATACCCATCAGGCGAGATAGGCGAACCAATCGGCGCTCGGACTCATCGGCATCCGCCGCAGTGGCAAAGTCCTCGACGTTGTCCGCGACCTTATGCAGTACGGCGTTCGCCAGACCAGCAGCCGATTTAGCGCCGCTACGAACCAGCTCAACACCCTGACTCACGGCAACGCGACCTGGGGTATGCAGGTAGAGCATCTCGAAGGCCGAGATTCGAAGCGCCATGCGAACGCGCGGCGCGACCTTTTTGGGCTTATCGAGAAACTGATCGAGCAGCTCATCCAAAATTCCCTGCGTGGCGGCAACACCGAGCGCCAAAA
This sequence comes from uncultured Collinsella sp., assembly GCA_959596495.1. GTDB lineage: Bacteria > Actinomycetota > Coriobacteriia > Coriobacteriales > Coriobacteriaceae > Collinsella. The sequence continues at coordinate 1,707 of CAUFXK010000072.1, forward strand.
GCGCGGCAAAAGCGGAATCGCGCTGGTCAATGGCCTTGGCGGAAGCACGGGAAGACAACACGTCGCGTGCGTATATACCGCGACGGTCGGCCTCCATCAGCACATCGAGCGCGAGCTTACGCGCGGGGGAAAGCTTGCTCATGACAAAGCACCCCACGTCAGATCGGCGCCCTGCAGGCCGGCAGCCCAGGCAGAAGCAGCCATAGCGCGCTTGCCATCGGGCTTAACCTCAAGCAGCTCGACCGCACCATCGGAAAGTCCCAGGTAGACACGCTTGCTCTTAACGGCAACAGCGCCCTCGCCAAGCGACACATCCGCCAGCGCAGCATCGAGCACGCGAACCGACTTACCGGCAATCACGCAGCGAGCGGGTGCAGTGTCGGACGAAGCCAACACGTGACGCACGCAATCGAGCGCCGCCATCTGCGGATCCAGACGCATCTCCTGCTTGGAAATCTTGGCAGCATGCGTGACGAGCGACTCATCCTGCTCGGTCCACACCGCTGTATCATCGGCAAGCGAGGGCAGCGTATCGGCCAGCAGCTTACCGCCCAGCTCGCCAAGCTCCATCGTCAGTGCCTCGGCATGCTTGCCGGCAACCGACGTGGAAGCCTGAGCACAATAAGCACCAGTATCCACGCCATGCCCAATGCGCATAATGGAAACGCCAGCAACCTCATCACCAGCAAGAATGGCACGCTGAATGGGAGCAGCCCCACGCCAACGAGGCAACAAGGACGCATGAACATTCACAATACCAAGCGGCGCCATATGCAGCACTTCATCAGGCAAAATGCAACCGTACGCGGCCACACAGAAAATATCAGCCCGCGCAGCCTGGAGAGTATCAACTACCTCAGGCGTCATACGATTAGCCTCAACAACCGGCAGGCCAAGCTCGAGCGCCTTGGCCTTAACAGGAGACGGCTCAAGCTTCTTACCACGCCCACGAACAGCATCAGGACGAGTAATGGCAAGCGCAATCTCATTCCCAGCCTCAACAAGCGAAGTCAGCGAAGGCACAGCAAAATCAGGCGTACCCATAAACACAATACGCATAAAGGACGTCTCCCCTCAACCAAAGCCGAGACGGCTACAAATAACAGCGGAAAGCCAATTACCAAGCCCATCCGCAATAACAATTCAACAAGAACAAATATACCCAAAAACAAAGAAAGAGCCGCATAAAAGCAGCCCTCCCAATAAAGCACCTATCAGCGAAGACGCCCCTCCCTGGCCCGACGGCACCCGGGCGAGACAAGCAGCGTCAACGTAGTCCCTGGGGCGCCCGCCTATATCGTCCCGCGCGCAGTTTCGCAGCGCAGCGAGAATGTTTGAGCACGGGATGATATAGGCGGGCGCCCCGGGGACGGACGACCTACTCCGTCTCGCCCGGTCGAGCGCCGCGAGCCAGGGCGTCCTGGTACTCCTTGACGGCCTTGAGCCTCTGCATGGGCTTCAGTCGCTCGAACATGGTGTTGCCGTGCAGGTGATCGATCTCGTGCTGTAGGCACACGCAGAACAGGTCGCCTGTGGCCTCATAGCGAATCAGGTTGGCATCCAGGTCATAAGCCTCGACGACGACATGGTCGGGACGCTCAATCTCGCAGCTAATGCCGGGGATGGACAGGCAGCCCTCGCTAAACGGCACCAGATGGTCGCTCTGCTCAACAATGACGGGATTGATGAGCACGTACGGATCGTAGTCGTTCTTGTCGCTGTAATCGCAGTCGATGGTGACAAGCTGAATGAGCTCGCCGATCTGCGGGGCAGCCAGACCGCAACCACCGTTGTCGAACATCATCTTCTTCATCTTCTCGGCGAGTGCCTCGATCGCCGGGGTGATCTCCTCGATGACGGCGCACTCCTGGCGCAGTCGAGGGTCGGGCGACAGTACGATTCCGTTGGCTTCCATGGCCATCCTTTCGGGTTGTTACATCAAATCATAGGCGTCGACGTCAACACTCACGCTCACGCCACGCACGGAACCCACCTCTTTGAGGCAGGCATCGATATCATCAGAGACATGGTACCCCACGGGCGACTTCACAAGCAGGTGGAAGCGATAACGGTCCTTTGCTCTCTCGATTACACACGAAGCCGGACCCAGCACCTGCGGCACCGCGCTGCCCGACCGCAAAAAGTCGGGAGCGGCGGCATGCCATCGGCGCTTGAGCAGCTTTGCGATGCGCCCGATATAATCCTGCGCATCGTCGCGGCTAGCCGACCACACCAAAATGTTGACCAGACGAACGAACGGCGGATACAGTGCGTCGCGGCGCTGGTCCAGGTCGTAGTCGGTAAAGATCGAACGGTCGTGCTCGGCGACGGCGCGGATGACTGGGTCCTCGGGCAGATAGGTCTGGATGACGACCTCGCCAGGGCGATCGCCGCGTCCGGTACGGCCCGCGACCTGCTCCAGCAAATCGTAGGCGCGCTCCCCCGCTCTAAAATCGGGCAGCTTTAACGCAAAGTCGGCATTGACTACACCCACAAGCGTGACCTCGGGAAAGTCGAGGCCCTTGGCAATCATCTGGGTGCCCAGCAGCACCGCGCAATCGGCGGCATCGAACTGCTCGAGCAACTTTTTATGCGCGTCCTTGCCACGCGTGGAATCAGCGTCCATGCGAATGATGGCGACGTCCTCGGGCAGCATTTGGTGCAGCGCGTCCTCAATCTGCTGCGTGCCCAGGCCCATTTTTGCCAGGTAGCGGCTGCCGCATTTGGGGCAACGACTCGTGGGTGCGGGATACGGCTGCACGCGCCAGGACGAACCACAGGTGTGACACTGCAGCGTGTGCGTGCGCTCGTGGTACGTAAGCGCCGTGGAGCAGTGGTTGCAAGTGGGGACGCAACCGCACTCGCGACACATCAAAAACGGCGCAAAGCCGCGGCGGTTATGCAACAGCACAGCCTTCTCTCGCCGCTCCACAACGCGCTCCAGGCCTTCCATCAGCGGTTTTGAGAACATTGAGCGGCTACCGTGCGAGAACTCGCGACGTAGGTCGGCAATGCGGACCGTAGGCAGGACCGCGTGACCCGGGCGTTCGGGCATCTCGACGCGCGTCCACGTGACGCCGCCGTACGTGCCGCGGTGGCAGCGGTCGAGCGCTTCGGCAGAAGGCGTAGCCGAGCCCAGCACGAGTGGGCAGCGATAGCGGCGCGCCATCTCGGCCGCCACCTCGCGCGCATGGTAGCGCGGACTGGAGCCCTGTTTGTAGCTGGTCTCGTGCTCCTCGTCGATGATGATGAGGCCCAGGTCGCTGAGCGGGCAAAAGAGTGCCGAACGCGCGCCGACGACAACACGGGCGGCGCCACTTGCGACCATATCCCACTGGTCCAGGCGCTCACCGGCCGAAAGACGGGAATGGAAGACCGCGACCGTCTCGCCAAAGCGCGAACGGAAGCGGCCGACGGTTTGAGCCGTCAGCGAGATCTCGGGCACAAGCACGCACGCTGAGCGCCCGGCCGCGAGCACGCGCTCGATAGCGGAGAGGTAGACCTCGGTTTTACCGGATCCGGTGACGCCGTCGACAAGGACCACATCGCCGTGTGCGTCCAGGCGAGCACGCTCAATCTGCGCGAGCGCCTGCTGCTGGCCGTTCGTGAGCGCGACCGGCGCCTTGCCGCTTGCCGAGGACAACGTGGTCTGCTCGCTGCAGCCACGCCAGACGCGGCGCTCCTCCACCACCACGACGCCGCGTTTTTCGAGCGCCTTGATGGTCGCCGACATGTTGTTGTAGAGCAGGTTGAGATCGCGCGTCGTGACGGGGCCGCACTGAAGCGCCTCGATGAGCTGGCGTTGGCGAACGGCAGTCTTGGGCGGCGTATAGTCAAAGCCATCGGGCGTAAGCATCACCCAGCGGTTTTGGATAGGCTTGACGGCGGGGCGCTCAACGGTCCACACGCCGTCATCGCCCTTGACCACGCGCGGACTTCCACCCGGAGGCAAGAATAGGCGCAGGCACTCGGAAAGAGTTGCGACGTACTCGCGACTCATCCAGCGCGCAATGCGTGCAGCCTCAGCGGTAAAGAGCGGCTTGCTGAGGATAGCCTCGATAGGCTTGATGCGCGCGGGGTCGAGGGCGTCGTTACCTTGTAGGTTGGCAAGCTCGGGCGCGATGTCGACGATATAGCCCGCGGCCGCACGGTTGCCAAAATGGACTAGGACGGTGGAGCCGATCTGGGCATCGTTGGCGAGTGACTGCGGAATGCCGTAGGCAAACGGCTCGGACAGCGCACGGGTCGGGATGTCGAGAACCACGCTCGCGTAGGCGGCGACGGGCTCAGATGCGGGCTCGGGCTGCGCCGGGGCGGCAGCAGGGGCCGCGGACTTCGGAGCTTCCTTAGGTTCCGGCGAACCAAACAGCGACAGTTGCTCGGCCATGGTCTCTGTACCTCCCATCCCATACGTCTTTAGAAACAAGAGCCCCGCTCGGGTGAACGGGGCTCGGATACATGCGTTTACGCAGCTGCTACAGCGCCATCGTGCGGGCGCGGTCGATGCGCGCCAGGCAGTCGTCGCGGCCGACGAGCGCCATGGTCTCGCCCAGCGGAGGGCTCACCATGTTGCCGCAAACGGCGACGCGCACGGCCTGGAAGACAACGCGCTTCTTGAGGTCCATCTGCTCGGGCAGCGGCTCAAGCGCGGCGTCGATGTTGGCAGCCGTCCACTCGGTAACACCCTCGAGCGCGGCCTTGGCGGCATCCAGAATGGCGCCCATGCCTTCCTTGGCCAGACCCTTGTTGACGGACTTCTCGTCATACTCGAGCGTCTCGGCCGTAGCAAAGATGGGGGCGGCGACGGTCACGGCGTCGGCCGGCATCTTGGTGCGCGGCTTGACGATGGCGGCAAGCGCGTCAATCCAGTCCTCGCCGTACTCGACATTACCCTCGATGAGACCCGCCTCGTGCAGCTCGGGGACCATGATCTCGTCGGTAAACTGAGCGTCGGACATGCCGTTGATGTACTCGGCATTGACCCAGTCGAGCTTCTTGGGGTCGAAGGTAGCGGGGTTCTTGGAGATGCGGTCGAGCGAGAACTTACTGGCCAGGACATCGCGCGGGATGATCGTGGTCTCGCCGTCGAGCGACCAGCCGAGCAGCGCCAGGTAGTTGACGAACGCGTCGGACAGGTAGCCGGCGTCGCGGTACTCCTCCACCGAGGTGGCGCCATGGCGCTTGGAAAGCTTCTTGCCGTCGGCGCCCAGGATCATGGAGATGTGGGCGAACGTGGGCACGGGCGCGCCGAGGGCCTCGTAGACCATAACCTGGCGCGGGGTGTTGGACAGGTGGTCGTCGCCGCGGATGACGTGGGTGATCTTCATCATGGCATCGTCGACGACGGTAGCGAAGTTGTACGTGGGCGTGCCGTCGGAGCGGAAGATGACAAAGTCGTCGAGCTCCTTGGCGTCGAAGGTCACCTCGCCGTGGACGGCGTCGTGGATGACGACGTCACCGCGGTCCTCGGGCACCTTGATGCGCAGGACGTAGGGCTCGCCGGCCTCGATGCGGCGACGGGCCTCCTCGGGATCAAGATCGCGGCAGCGGCGCTGATAGCCCTGGAAGGGGTCCTTGCGCTCCTGGGCGGCCTTGCGATCGGCGTCGAGCTGCTCCTTGGTGCAGAAGCAGGGATAGGCCTTGCCCTCATCCCAGAGCTGCTGGGCGGCCTGCTTGTACAGGTCCAGGCGCTCGGTCTGGGCGTAGGGGCCAAAGTCGCCGCCCACCTCGGGACCCTCGTCCCAGTCCAGGCCCAGCCAGCGCATGGCGCGCAGGATAATCTGCGTGTTCTCGTCGGTAGAACGGGTGGGATCGGTGTCGTCGATGCGCAGGATGAACGTGCCGCCGTTTGCGCGGGCGAAAGCCCAGTTATAGATAGCGGTGCGGGCGCCGCCGATGTGCAGCTTGCCCGTCGGTGAGGGTGCAAAGCGGACGCGAACGTCTGATGCCATGGAAATCTCCTCGATTGCAGGATGGATGTCTAACCGCATTAGTATAAAGCAACAATGCAACCTCCGCACAAAGGGCACCGACTCACTCATTGGGGACAGACTTAAATGACCACCCAAGACCCACTCATTGGGGACAGACTTAAATGACCAGTCGCTGGGGACATTCTTAGTTTGAGGCTACTCATTTAAGTCTGTCCCCAATGAATAGGTGCGGAAAGGGTGTGAATGTTGGATTTACGCGCTATGATGTGCCCTTGCATACAGAGCCCGGCGGAATGGTAACGGTCGCCGGGACACGTTTTTGAAAGGACAATCATGTCAGAAGAACTTCGTTCCATCCCGCCCCAACACGGGTCCTTTGTATTTACGTCGGAGTCGGTGACCGAAGGCCATCCCGATAAGATCGCCGACCAGATCAGCGACGCCGTCCTCGACGCAATCCTCGCCAAAGAAATAGAGCTGCAGGAGCAGGGCTACATTGCGCCCAACGGCGTTCCCGCCAACGTGGAAAACGTCCGCTGCGCCTGCGAGACCCTCGTGACCACCGGCACCGTCATCGTCGCCGGCGAGATCCGCACCCAGGCATACGTTGACGTGCAGGAAATTGCCCGCGGCGTCATCCGCCGCATCGGCTACAACCGCGCCAAGTTTGGCTTTGACTGCGATACCTGCGGCGTCATGAGCCTCATCCACGAGCAGTCCCCCGATATCGCCCAGGGCGTCGACGAGTCGTTTGAGACCCAGACCGGCGCCACCACCGACCCGATCGATCTTATCGGTGCCGGCGACCAGGGCATGATGTTCGGCTACGCCTCCAACGAGACCAAGACCCTCATGCCCATGCCGCACTACCTGGCAAGCCGCCTGGCCGAGCGCCTGTCCGCCGTACGCCACGACGGCACCCTGCCCTACCTGCGCCCCGACGGCAAGACCCAGGTCACCGTGCGCTACGAGGACGGCAAGCCCGTCGAGGTCACGACCATCGTCATCTCCACGCAGCACGCAGCCGAAATTGAGGACATGGGCAAGATCAAGGACGACCTCATCGAGCATGTCATCGCGCCTGTCATGGCTGCTGAGAGCATGCCTTGGGACGGCGCCGACATCTATGTGAACCCCACCGGTCGCTTTGTCGTGGGCGGCCCCATGGGCGACACGGGCCTGACCGGCCGCAAGATCATCGTCGACACCTACGGCGGCTACGGTCGTCACGGCGGCGGTGCCTTTAGCGGCAAGGACTGCACCAAGGTCGACCGCTCCGCCGCGTATGCCGCACGCTGGGTCGCCAAGAACGTGGTCGCCGCCGGCCTTGCCGACCGCTGCGAAGTCGAGCTGGCCTACGCCATCGGTGTGTCCAAGCCGCTGTCGATCATGGTCGACACCTTTGGCACCGCACATGTTGCCGAGGACAAGATCGTCGAGGCCGTCGAGAAGACCTTCGACCTGCGCCCGGGCGCGATCATCCGCGACCTGGACCTGCGTCGACCGATCTACGAGAAGTCGGCAGCCTACGGTCACTTTGGCCGCGAAGACGCCGACTTTACCTGGGAGAACACCGACCGAGTCGAAGAACTCAAAGCAGCCTGTGGTCTGTAAGCCAGCGAAAAAAGCTGCAGCCACATAGAAACGCATCAAAAAGAGGTACCGGAACGACCGGTACCTCTTTTTTATTAACCGGTGGCGAAGATGAGTCGACATGGGACGCAGAATAGGTCCCCAGCTGATGTATTTTGCAGCAAGCGTGCCTCTACCATGTATCCTAAGTTCCGAGGGCTTTAGTATTTGGTCGATCGCGAGTTCCGCACGAGCCGGAGAGCACTTAATGTGCTCTCCGTGCGA
>CAUFXK010000073.1 GCA_959596495.1 uncultured Collinsella sp.
GGGCAAAAAATCGGGATTTCTCGATGTTTTCTACGAATGATGGGCGGGGTTATGGGCCGACAGCGTTTGATTTGCAAGGATATTTGCGCTCTTTGGCATTTATCGCGGCGCCCGAAGTCCTTGGTTATGTTGAATACTCCTAAAAATGCACGGCGCTTAGAGGGGGACCTTCGCGAAAAAGGAAACCGCCCCGTCGAAGTATGCATTCGACGGGGCGGTTTATGCATTTGGCCGATTAAAGATGCGCTGTCAAACTACTAGAACTTGACGGTCGGGGCCTGGCGGGCTGCTTCGGCGGCCTCGAAGCCCTGGCGCTCCTTAAACTGGAAGATGCCGGCAAAGATGACAGCCGGGAACGTCTGAATGGCGTTGTTGTAGCTGAGCACGCAGTCGTTGTAGCTCTGGCGTGCATAGCTAATCTTGTTCTCGGTATCCTCGAGCGATGCCTGCAGCTGCGTAAAGTTGGTGTTTGCCTTAAGATCGGGGTAGGCCTCGGCCACGGCAAAGAGCTGGCGCAGCGCACCGGTCAGCACGTTGTCGGCTTCCATCTTGGCCTCGGGCGTGGTGGCCTTGACGGCGGTGTTACGCGCACTGATCACGGCGGAGAGCGTCTCTTGCTCGTGCTTGGCGTAGCCCTTGACGGTCTCGACCAGGTTGGGGATCAGGTCGTTGCGGCGCTGCAGCTGCGTATCGATGTTCTGCCAGGCGTTATCGATGCGGTTACGCTTGGTGACCATGTTGTTGTAGATGCCGGCGATGGCGCAGACAATCACAATGACAACAACGATGCCGATGATGACGGTAATCATGATGTCTCCGTTTCGAATGGCCGCGGCGGCATGCGCCAGCTGCCGTTGGTATAACGCTACTAGTATACCCGCAACGTTTTGCCGTGCCGAACTTTCCGGTAAGCGTTATGTTTTCGGTGGGGTTGGCACCGGGGCAAAGCGCGCGAGGTACAGGTGTAAGATATGCGACAGATTGACGAGTGTTGTCTTTGCCCTGAGGATGGCGATACCAGTGGACCTTCGCATCAAGAAAACCTACCGCGCCCTGTTCGATGCCTTTACCGAGCTTCTCGAGGAGCATCGTTTTGAGGACCTGACGGTTGCCATGCTGTGCGACCGCGCCATGATTCGCCGCACGACGTTCTATAAGCACTTTCGCGACAAGAACGATTACTTTGCCTTTTATATCGATGAGCTCATGTCGGGCTTGCCGCAAAAACAGCCCGATGAGGCCGGCGCAGTGTCTGCCGAGGACGTGCGCGCGCTTCGGCACGCGATTTTGGACGATGCCATGGATTTGATTCTGGCGCACGAGCAGCTCATGGATAACATTTTGGCAAGCAGCATGTCGGGCATGTTGACCAACGTTATTTGCGACCGTATTGCCCGCTCCATCCGCGAGCGTGTGATGAACGTGCTTGCCGAGGATGCCCTGGCCCCCGTGTCACTCGAGACGACGTCTGAGTTTGTCGCCGGCGGTATTATTCGACTTTTCACGATATGGTGGGAATCGGGCCACGATCTTGAGCGTCGACCCGAGATGGCCGACGTGGTCGATGCGCTGTTTGAGCGGACCATGACGCCGGTGCATCACTAAAAGTGGCGGAGAGAGGGGGATTCGAACCCCCGGAACGCTCTCGCGCTCAACGGTTTTCAAGACCGCCGCATTCAACCGCTCTGCCATCTCTCCGTGAGTCGTAATGATAGCATCGTTTTGAATTTGCAACAGGGAAGGCGAACGATGACGATCACCGAAATCGACGAGAAGTTCATGCGCGAGGCGTTGGCGGAGGCGCGAGCCGCCGCGGCGGTGGGCGAGGTGCCCATCGGAGCCGTAGTGGTGCGCGACGGCGAGATCGTCGCGAGGGCGCACAATCGGCGCGAGCTCGACCAGGACCCTTCGGCGCATGCAGAGTTTGCGGCCGTGTGCGCCGCTGCCCAGGCACTTGGCCGCTGGCGCCTTTCCGACTGTACGGTCTATGTGACGTTGGAACCCTGCTGTATGTGTGCGGGGCTTATGGTCAATGCGCGCGTGGGGCGCTGCGTGTATGGTGCGAGCGACGCCAAGGCGGGTGCGTTGGGATCTCTATACGATTTGAATGCCGACTCGCGCCTGAACCATCGGTTTAATGTGACCGCCGGCGTGCTAGCAGACGAGTGTCGTGAGGTGTTGAGCAGCTATTTTAGTGGGCTGCGTGGCACCGATGGTGCTGGCTGCGGTTGTGGGGCCGATCTTGAGGCACATGCCGCTCACGCTGAGGCACTCGCGTGTGCCGAAGATATCGTCGTTGAGGCGGTCGATTTTGGTGCCGCGTGTCGCCGGCCCCGTTGCGCGCTACTGGCGATAGACTCCTTTAAGGGCAGTGTTTCGAGCGCGCAGGCAGAGGCGGCGGTTGCCGAAGGCGTACGCCGCGTGTGGCCCGATGCCGAGGTGTGCACATTGCTGCTGGCAGACGGCGGCGAGGGAACGCTCGACGCCATTGCCGCATGCGGCGGTGAGGTTGTGACCTGCGAGGTAGCAGGTCCCTTGGGCAAGAGCGTGCCTGCCCGGATGCTGGTGGACGGCGAGCGCGAGTCCGCGGTCATCGAGATGGCCGAGGCGGCTGGCATTGGGTATTCGCCTTGCACGGAGTCGTCGGCGCTGGCTGCTACAACCTATGGCGTGGGCGAGCTCATGCTTCGCGCGGTTCGTACGGGCGCAAAGACACTCTATATTGGTCTGGGCGGCAGTGCCGCCAACGACGGTGGCGCCGGCATGCTGCAGGCGCTGGGCGCGCGTGTGGTCGATGATCGGGGCTGCGATATCGCCCCCGGTCTTGCCGGCCTTGAGCGGGTGGCGAGCGTTGATTTGGCGCCAGCGCTGCAGGCTTTGGATGGCGCTCGTATCGTTGTGCTTTCGGATGTCGAGAATCCGCTCGTGGGGCGTCGGGGCGCATTAGCGGTGTTTGGCGGGCAGAAAGGCTTGCCGACGGGTGACGCCGAGGCGCTGAGCAGGTGCGACAGCTGGATGGTCGGCTACGGCCGCCTGCTTGATGCGGCAATTGCCGAGGCGCGAGCCCAGGAGCTGTTGCGTGTGCCCGAGGGTGCACGGACATTTGGCTCGGTGCTCGGTGTGCCCGGCGCCGGTGCCGCCGGTGGTCTGGGAGCAGCGCTGTTGGCACTCGGTGCCGAGTTGCGCTCGGGCGTGGAGACGGTGCTCGACCTCGTGGGGTTTGACGAGCGCGTGCGCGATGTCGACCTCGTCATAACGGGCGAGGGCAATATGGATGAGCAGTCCGCCGCCGGTAAGGCGCCGGTGGGCGTGGCCCGTCGTGCGAAGCGATACGGCAAACCGGTGGTCGCCGTCGTGGGCGGTCGTGCCGACAGCCTGGATGCGGTGTATGGTCAGGGCGTCGACTTGGTGCTTCCGATCTGTCGCAAGCCCATGGACCTGGAGCGGGCACTCGATCCGCAAGAAGCCACAACCAACCTCATCTGCGCCGGCGAAGCAGCCGCTCGATCCTACGACCTCGCCCGCCTCTAAGGCCTATCTCCCTATAAGTTGCGGTGGAATACGGAGTGTTTTTGCCTTTAAGGGGCCAATTCAGTCCGTATTCCACCGCAACTTTGTGAATGGTCATCCGAGGCTGGCCGACATGGGTCTCGAGTCGGACCGTTTGCCACGAAATGCGGCCATCTACTACGTTTAACGGAACACCGTCGATCATCCCGAATTTTGCGAAATTAAAACCGCAGGTAGAAAGCTTGCCGATTTTCTAAAAAGCCGGATATGGTTGACCCCTGCGGCCTAAACGTAGTAGATAGGCCCTTTTCGTGGCGTAGCACCAGATCAGTCTATTTGGGGCTAGAAAAATACCCGTAAAGGCATGTGAATCTGAACAATTCAATCCTGCGCCTTGCGGCGCTCGATGGTGTTGTCTGGGGATCGGAGGCTATGCACTTCAGGTGTTGACGCCGCCATTCATGTGCCATTAGTAGATTGCTCTTCGTTCAGTTGTTCGCCAATTAATCCTGTCAATTAATTACCATTTCGGGCGAAGACGTGGATTATCTCCATGATGGATCTCTTTGGGCATAATGTTGTCTTTGAACAGTCCTAATCAATAGACCGCTCTTGGGAAGAGAGGGCGACACCAGAGGGGGAGAAGGGAATTGGAGAGGAAAGTTTTCGGCGGCGCGGGGCAGAGAGTCGCTGCTCTCTGTCTTGCGCTGGTTCTCGGCTTCGGATGTTTATCCGTTGGCGCGACGGCCGGTGTCGCATATGCGGCCACGGCATCGCGGACTGCGTATACTGCGGAGGAGTTTGAGATCACCCAGGACGGCGTGACCTATTCGTGCGAGACCACGGATAAAGGCACGGCGGAAATCACATGTATTGTTGCCGACGACAGTGTGACCGCGGTGAATGTGCCCGGCTCCATCGAGCGTGGCGGCCAGACCTACAAAGTCACCAAACTTTATTTCTCGTCTGGTATCGTGGCCGAAAACGTTGAGCAGTTGACGCTCCCCGACACGCTCGAAAAAATGTACGGAGGGAATTTCCGGAGGTTCGCAAAGGTCAGGGAGCTCCATATTCCTGGCTCCATCAAGAACTTCGGTTGCTCGCTGCAAAACGCTGGCTCGCTTGAAAAGCTCTATTTTGATGAGGGCGTCGAGGAGATTAGCGCCAACATGATGGTCAATGGCTGCAGCAGCCTTTCGGAGATTAATCTCCCCTCCACCCTCAAAATGATTTCGGGCTCGGGCGCCTTCGAGGGGGCTACCGCCCTCACAAGTATCGAGTTTCCAAAAGATGTCGCCTTCTCCGACACCATAACGGGCGTTTTCGAAGACTGCGCGTCTCTGACAAGCGTGTCGTTGCCCGCTTCGGTTACCAAGATTCCCTCGGGCATGTTTCAAGGATGCACCTCTCTAACATCCGTCACCGCGCTGAGCGAAATCGAGTCCATCGGGGATAGGGCGTTTCAGAATTGCTCAAGTTTGACCGGCATTGATTTCCCGGGCACATTGACGAGCATCGGTTCCTCTGCTTTCCAGGGGTGTACCAGCCTGATGAGCGTGCCCAAGCTAAACAAGGTGGCAAAGATGGACAGCGGGGCTTTTCAAAGCTGCAAAAATCTGCGGGCGTCCGTGGACCTGTCCTCGCTTCAGAACATTCCGGACAATGCGTTCTGCTACACACCGGTTAAGATCGTGGGGCTTTGCGACAGCCTGAAGAGTATCGGTGAGTGGGCCTTTATCCAGAGCAACGTCGCCGTCCAGCTTCCTAGGACACTTGAGACAATTGGCAACTACGCCTTCTATTACGGCACGTTGCCGGAGCAGCTTTCCATTCCGGATTCCGTGACTTCCGTTGGCACGGCGGCCTTCTCGGGCGTAGGTGGCGTGAAGGATGTGACGATCGGGCGCGGTCTCACCAAAATACCCTCGGGTATGTTTGACGACAGCACGGTTCAAAAGATCACAATCGAAAACAGCATGGACGACATCACCGACTCGGAGAACCTTCCGAGCTCTGGCGTCGATATCGTCTACACGCGCGAGTCCATCGATGACGGCGTCGGCGCTACCGTGAGCGATGACAGCACCAAGACCCTTCAGGAGCTGGTCAACGAGGCCCCCGATGGCAAGGAAACCGTCATCACCCTGAAAAAGCACGTGAAGCTCGACTCCACGCTCAGGATTCCTGCCAGGAAGATGATTAAGATCACGTCGGATGAGCCCTATACCATCTTGGCAACAAAGAATAGCGGCGTCTCCGTACTGGTCAATGTTGCCGAGAGGGCATCCCTCGAGCTGTCGGGGAAAGCGTCCCTGAGGGGTCGCTACAACAAGGGCGCCATTATTTCTAGCAGGGGAGCGGTTGTGCTCTCTGACGAGGCCGTTGTGTACGACGGCACCACGAGCGGGGATAGCGCGGGCGCCGTCGACGTGTCGGGAGAAAATGCCTCGCTTACTATGACGGGCGCCGTTATCGAGCAGTGCGAGCTGCGCCATTCGTATTGCGGTGCCGTTCGCGCGTCCAGCGGCGCTCATGTAGTTATGAGGGGTGGCGTTATCCGTAACAACGGAGTCGTTACCGGGGCCACCAATTGCTATTGGCTTACATCTTCTGGCGTCATTTTGTGGGGCAACGCTCGCTTTGACATGAGCGGAGGCCGCATCGAGGGCAACAACGGTTATCGAGGCAGTGCGGTGCTTGCGTACGGCCAGGGTAAGGGCGAAAACCAAAGAGCCAAGTTCACGATGACTGGTGGTCAGATTTCCGGCAACAGGAGCAGTAGGCTGGAGGCGGCCTACGATCCTTCCGGAGCAGTTCATATTGAGGGCAACGCCGAGTTCACCATGACGGGTGGAAAGATTGAGAACAACGTTGCGTCTGGCAAAGGCAAAGGCGGCGGAGTGTGTGTGGTCGACCCGGGCTGTCAGAATAGCGAAAAGGGGAATACTGCTTTCATCATGCAGGGCGGGTCCATATCTGGCAACTCCGCTTCCGCCGGTGGAGGTGTCTATACCTATTCGAATGACGTCACGCTCAGCGCGGGCAAGATCGAGGGTAATACTGCTTGGAGCATGGGCGGCGGCGTGTATAGCGAAGGCAACGAGTATCTTGGCTATAGTACGCTCCATATCGAAAACGCTCTCGTTGTTGATAACCATGCGGATAAACAGGGCGGCGGCATGTGGTTCTGCCCTACCGGAGATGCCAAGGTCTACGTCCGGGACGGCGGCCTGATCGCCAAGAACACGGCTGACGAGGCGGGAGACGACTTCGTCTTCACCGGCGCCAAAGACGCCAAATACAAACTGACCTTGGCCAACCGCGCTCCGGGCGGCGGAAAGGTCAGCTGGTACAGAGACGGTGGACTGTTTAACCCCGAGGGCACCACTGCGGCAACAAACCCCGAAATCCCGCGATTTACGCCCGATGGTGACAACGGCGAGCCCCTGTCCTTTACCGACGCCACGCCGAACGTCGCGCTTAAATCTGTGATGAGCGAGGATGTGTATAACCTCGGCGGCGGCCAGACGTCGCTGACGATCTCTGGCAATACGGCGCCGTTGGGAGGCGGCATCGGCGCCAACGGCGGTGTTGTCATCGGCAAGTCCGAGAGCATTAACATTCCAGTCGAAAAGGTCTGGGAGAACCCCAGGATTCCCCATCCTAATAAGGTCAAAGTAAATCTCAAGAACGGCGATACCGTCATCGATTCGATCACCCTGAGCGAGTCCAACGACTGGAAGGGCGTCTTCTCCAGCCTGCCGCAGCGTGATGCTTCCGGCGCCGTGATCGACTACACCGTGGCCGAGGACGCCGTCGAGGGCTACAGCTCCAAGGTCACCGGCGACGCCGAGCACGGCTTCACCGTGACCAACGCCTCCACGGCCAAGGTCTCGGTGCCCGTCGAGAAGAAGTGGGTCGGCCCGGCGGCCGCCAAGGCCACCGTGCGCCTGCTCGCCGACGGGAAGGACACCGGCGAGTCGGCCGAGCTGTCAGAGTCCAATAACTGGAGGCACTCCTTCGAGGGCCTGGCCAAGTACTCCAAGTCCGGCGCCGTGATCGACTACACCGTGGCCGAGGACGCCGTCGAGGGCTACAGCTCCAAGGTCACCGGCGACGCCGAGCACGGCTTCACCGTGACCAACACTGTGAAGACGGGCGAGCTCGACGTCTCCAAGGCCGTCGCGGCGCGCGAGGGCCTGGCGGTCGACGCAGACAAGACATTTGAGTTTGAGGTCGAGGCCACCGATGCCGCGGGCCACGGCGTGTCCGGCACCTACGGTGACGCGACGTTCGAGGGCGGCGAGGCGACCCTCAAGCTCAAAGATGGCCAGATGGCGAGGATCACGGGACTGCCCGCGGGAACCGCCTACACGGTGACCGAGCGCGCCGCCGCTGGCTACAAGGCTGCAGTGAACGGAGCCGAGGGCTCCAAGGCCGAGGGCTCCATCGCGGCAGACCAGGTCTCCTCCGCCGTCTTCACCAACACCTTCGACCCCGCCCCCGCCACGGTGTCCGTCCCCGAGCTCACCAAGGTGCTCGCGGGCGGCCGCAAGCCCGGCCTCCAGGAGGGGGAGTTCGCCTTTGAGCTCTCCCTCGCCGACGGTGCGGGCAATGTCCTCGAGGGCTACCCAATCGAGGCGAAGAATGACAAGGACGGCAAGGTTTCCTTTGGCGAGCTCAGCTTCACCAATCCGGGCACCTACCACGCGACCGTGACCGAGAAAGCAAGCGGCGATGTCCTGATTGAGGACGACGCGCATGCCTACACCTTTGACATCGCGGTGACTCAGACCGGTGCCGGCCTTAAGGCCGAGATCTCCAACGAGCGGGGCAAGAAGACC
Source organism: uncultured Collinsella sp. (assembly GCA_959596495.1). Classification (GTDB taxonomy): domain Bacteria; phylum Actinomycetota; class Coriobacteriia; order Coriobacteriales; family Coriobacteriaceae; genus Collinsella. The sequence continues at coordinate 8,355 of CAUFXK010000073.1, forward strand.
TTCACCAACACCTTCACGCCGCACGACAACACCAAGACCGTCACCAAGGCGAACGCCTCGGGCGCCAAGGTCGATGTGGATGGCAAGCCGGTGGGCGTGGGCGATATCCTCACCTATACCATCGGCTGGGCCAATAACAGCGTCGACGACAGGGGCGCCGCGCAGGCGGCCGACGTGACGGTGACCGATGTCCTGCCCAAGGGCGTTAACTATGTTGAGGGTTCTGCCGACGGTGCCGCCTACGACGCTGCGACGCGCACCCTTACCTGGTCGCTCGGCGAGCAGGCTGCGGGCGCCACGGGCACGCTCAGCTTTGACGTGAAGGTCTCCGCCGAAGCCGCCGTGGTCGACGACATCTCCAACACCGCCACGGTCAAGGTGGGGGAGAACGAATCCCAGACCAACACGACCCACAACAGCGTGTCCCGCGAGGGCAGCCTCACCGTCAAGAAGACGGTCGTCGGCGGCGACAGCCAACGCGAGTTCGGCTTTACGGTCGCGCTGACCGACGGGGACGGCGAGCCCGTCTCTGGCATCTTCGGCAAGGGCGAGCACGCCGTGACGTTCACGGACGGCAAGACGACCTTCACGCTTAAGGACGGCGGGGAGAAGGCCATCGACGGCCTGCCCGTGGGCGCGCGCTACACCGTGACCGAGGATGCCGCCGAGGGCTACACGACTGCTGTTAACGGGGCTGACGGCTCCAAGGCCGAGGGTGCCGTGACCGAGGACGGCGCGACCGTCGCGTTCACCAACACGTACGGAACGGCCA
>CAUFXK010000074.1 GCA_959596495.1 uncultured Collinsella sp.
GCGATGCCAGGAACGAGCAGGCCGTACTTCCAGTTGTTGTCGGCCTTGTTCTTGATCGGCAGCACCTGATAGGCCATGCGAGGACCAAGGTCACGAGCCTGGTTCATGGCGAAGCCAGTGATGCCGCCCATGCCCATGCCAACAGCCCAAACGATCAGACCGACGCAGATGGCGAGCATCAGAACGTTCTCGCCGGCGCGGCTAGCGGCAGCAAGGATGGCACTGATGAACACAAAGGTGCAGATAGCCTCGCAGAAGAAGTTGCGGGCATAGTTCGTACCCTCGGTGGTGGGGTTGGTCGAGAAGATGTTGCGCTGGGCAATGGGGTCGACGACGCCCTCGGAAGCCTTGAACTCATCGGCATACATAAACCAAGCGATCACGGCACCCACAAAGCCGCCGAGCATATCGGCGAGCATGAAGGGAATGCAGTTGCCCCACGGCACCAAGCCGACGATGCACTGGGCAAGCACCATGGCGGGGTTCATGCACACGGCGCCGCCAAAGACAAACAGGCAGACCGAGATGCCAAAAGACCAGGTGGTGATGGCAAACATGTGGCCGGAGCCCTGATACTTGGTGCCCTTGAGCACGGTATCGCAGTGCACGCCCACGCCAAAGACGATCATGAGGGCCGTCGCGCCGAATTCGCAGAGGAGTTTGGTAAGCATAAAACCTTATCTTTCTTGTCGGTTAAAAACGATTCGTTTAGGCCGCGTGCTAGTGCTGCGCGACGACAACGCCCAGGCCATCGGGAATAACGGCAACCTTGGCATCGGCACCCTTCATCTCAAAGGCGAGCTTGAGCGCCTCCTCGATAGTGTTGACCGGCGTCATGTGCATATCCTTGAGCATCTGGTGATCGCACAGGTCGGTGACCATGATCACGGGGTGATGCGCCAGGATGCGGGCAAAGATCTGGCTCGTCCACTGATCGGGCAGGGTCTCGTCCTTGGGACGATCGATGCAGGCACGCTCAAACTCCGCCGGATCGTTGTCGGCGATATTGTGATAGAAGCCCTCGCCACCGTGGCCGTCGGCACAACCGGCGACGTCGATGATCACGCCGCCCTCGGGAAGCGTGGCCTCGGCAGCGCACATGCCCTTCACAGCCTGATAGATGTTCTGATCGAGGGGGTAGCCACCGTTGGTGGTGATGGCAATATCGCACTCGACGGGCTCAACGCCGGCAAGGCTCTTCACGAACTCGCAGCCAGCCTCGTGCGCCTTGTGGATGTCGCCGGCAAAGGAGCCAATGACCTCGTGCTTGCCGTTGAGCACCACGTTGAGCACAAAGGCGAGGTGGGCCATCTCGGCGGCGGCGAACATGTCCTCGCTCACGTGGTTGTGGCACAGGTTGCCGGCACGCGAGTGGGAATCGTTCACAAACTGACCGTTGTGGTTGTACATGATGGTCTTGTAGCTGGCGATGCCAGGCAGGACGGACTTGCGGCTACCAGAGAAACCGGCAAAGAAGTGCGGCTCAATAAAGCCCTCGGCAAGCAGCAGATCGCAATCGGCGGCAATCTTGTTGATGATGCACTCGCCACCAGAAGGCAGGGTGCCAATCTTTTTCATCATGCTGTCGTCGGTCGCGACATGCATGACGATTTCCTCGTTAGCGACGATCTCCTCGCCGTACTTGTTAACGAGTTCCTCGTGCGTCGAGGGGCGATGCATGCCGGTCGCGACCAGGATGCGCACACGTGCCTCAGGAGCGGCAGCGTGAATGTGATGCAGCAGAATAGGCATCGTCACACGCGAGGGAACGGGACGCGTATGGTCGGAGCTAATGATGACGATATCCTTCTTGCCAGCACAAAGCTCCTCGAGCGAAGGCGAGCCGTAAGGGTTGGCAAGCGACTCCTCCACCAGCTCTTCCTGCGATTTTGTAGTCTTAAACTCGTTTTGATGACCTTCCATCACACCCGCGAAGTTCTTATCCTCGAGCTCCAGATGCAACGTCTTGTGGTCAAACGGCAGTTCACATTCAAACAATGACGAGCGCCCTCTTCCTTTCAACTGACACACTAGATAAACCGTTGGAAGGATACGCCGCTCACCGAAAAACACCACCGTCCACCGACTCATTAACACAACGTTCATATTTGACCCACAACAAAACGGCCACGATCCCAAACGGAACCGCGGCCGCTACAGTCGTAAGGCGAGAAGCGCCACATGCATCTCAATCCCGATCGATAAGACGCGAGGCGCGAGGCGCCAAACGCGCCGCCAGGACAAACCCCATCCAAAACGCGCGAAGCGCACCTTCTTTTTTCCCAGCCAGTAATCCGCCGAAGACCGGACATCGCAGGGCCCGCCATCAGTTTACTTATAGGCACACTCCGCAGGACGCAAGAAGCCCTCGCCGCACGAAGTGCGCAGCAAGGGCTTCTTGCATGTCCGAGGACGCGCCGGAAAGTAAACATACGGCGGCCCCGGACAGCGACTACAGGGCTATCGATTACCCCGTGTTCTGCAATCCAGCCGAGACGCCGGTCACAGTCGAAAGAATCAGGCTCATGTACTCGGCCTTCTTCTCCTCGGCCATCTCGTCCTGGTTCATGCGCACCTCGCGAAGGGCGCGGACCTGGGCGATGGACAGGGCGTCGACGTAGGGATTACGCACACGGACGGCGCAGCCGAGCACACGGCGGCGCTGCAGCGGCCATTCGTCACCGACGATGGCAAGAACCCACTTACGCGTGAGCTGCATCTCGGTGAAGACCTTCTCGGACAAATCCTGGCGGTCGCCCAGATGCAGATACATCTTGGCAATGCGCTGGTCGGTCTTGGCGATCGACATCTCGATGTTGTCGATAAAGGTGCGGAAGAACGGCCACTCCTGGTAGGCAGCCTTGAGCTGGTCCAGATCGCCAAACTGCTCGCAAGCGGTACCCAGGCCGTACCAAGCGGCCAGATTGATGCGCGCCTGGCTCCAGCTGAAGATCCACGGAATGGTACGCAGGTCGTCGAGCGACTTGGCACCCAAGCCGCGCTTGGCGGGACGCGAGCCGATCGGCAGCAGACCGACCTCGGTCAGCGGCGTCACGGTCGAGAACCACGGTGTAAAGTCCTCGGTGTTCAGCAGGTCCAGATAGCGCTCGTGGCTTGCGGCGTTGAGCTTCTCGGCCATATCCCAGAACTTCTGCGTGGTCTCGGTGTTGGTCTTCTCGACACTCGGGGCCGACTGCAAAAGCGTTGCGGCGGCAACGGACTCAACATGGCGCTGGGCCAGCGTGCGGTTGCCGTAGCGGGCAAAGATGACCTCGCCCTGCTCGGTGAGCTTAAAGAAGCAGTTAACCGAGCCCTTGGGCTGCGCCAGCACGGCCTTGTTGGCCGGGCCGCCGCCACGGCCCACGGCACCGCCGCGACCGTGCATGAGCACCAGATCGATATCGTTCTTCTCGGCCCACTTGGCAATGCGCTCCTGCGCGGAGTGCAGCGCGAGCATGGCCGTGGTAGGACCGGCATCCTTGGAGGAGTCGGAGTAGCCCAGCATGACCTCCATGCGGCGGTTGGTCTGGGCAAGGCGCTTTTGCACCACGGGCAGTGTAAGCATCTGGTCGAGCACGTCGACGCAGCCCTCGAGGTCCTCGAGCTGCTCGAACAGCGGAATCACGTCGAGCTCGGGGACATCCTCCTCGTGTGCAAAGGACAGGTGGGCAAGCTCAAAGACGTCGGCCACATGCTGGGCGCTCTTGGTGAACGAGATGATGTAGCGGTGCGCCATCTTCTTGCCGTAGCGCTTTTGGATGGAACCGATAGCGCGGAAGGTATCGATGACCTCGCGCGTCATGGGCTGCAGGTCGCCATGGATACCGTTCTCGTGGATATCCTTGAGGGCGCGGGCATGCACCACGGAGTGCTGACGGAACTCCATCTCGACCATATGGAAGCCGAAGGACTCGACCTGCCAGATGATGGTCTGGACCGGGCCGTAGGCAGCACGGACGGCACCGCAAGCGGCCAGCGAGCGCTGGACGACACGCAGGTCCTCCAGGAACTCATCGGCGCTGTGGTACATGGTGTCGGTGATACGGCGCACGGTGGCGTTCAGACGGTCTGCCATGACGAGCATGACGGCGCGATGCGGCTCGTGCTCGGAGATCAGTTCAGCACGTGCGGTGTACTGGGCGCTCATCTCGACCTGATGGTTCCACAGGTTGATGAGCTCGGCAGACGGCTTGCTGTAGGTGGCCTCGAGCGTGAGGTTGCGGCCGATGCGGCGGCACTTGTCCTCGAGCTTGAGCACCATGTGGGTGAAGTACTTGGCGGCGACCTCACGGCTCACCTTGGCGGTGACGTTGGGGTTACCGTCGCGGTCGGAACCGATCCAGCTGCCGGGATGGAAGAACGCCGGGCACAGCGGCGGCACGGTACCGGCCTTGTCGCCCAGCACCCAGTCGTCAAAGCGACGATAGATGACGGGGATGACGTCGAACAGCGTGTTATCGAAGATGTCGATGATGGTATCGGCTTCCTCGACCGGCGTGGGCTTCTTGAGCGCGATGGGGCTCGTACGCACCAGGGCGTCGATCTCCTGCAGCATATGGCGCTCGTTCTCCACCAGGTCGGAGCCGCCCAGACGCGGACGCTCCTCCAGCAGATTGGAGATACGGCGAATCTTGCCCTCGACGGCCTTGCGACGGGCCTCGGTGGGATGTGCGGTAAAGACAGGGTGGAACTCGAGCTTGCCGAGCAGCTCGTTGGCGCCCTCGACACCCATCTCGTTTACCAACTGGTGATAGGCGACGGTGAGCTCGTTGGCGGGATCGACCTCGGTATCGGTCGATGCGCCGGCCTCGCGCTCGCGCAGCTGCGCCACACGGTAGTTCTCCTCCGACAGGTTTGCCAGGTGGAAGAAGCTCGTAAAGGCGCGAACGATGACCTGCTGCTTATCGAGCGGCAGGCTGTCGATCAGATCGACGACCTCACGGAATGCCACGGCGGTGGGCTCGTCGGCGGTGGGCACGCCCTGCTCGTCGACGGCCTCGTCGGCAGCGCGGGTACCGGGGTTGCCGGCATTGGCCACAATCTCGGCCGACAGGATCTTGTCGAACAGGTCCGCGATCTCAGGATCATACTCGCTAAGCACACGACGCTCCAGGCGCAGGAACAGCGCCAGATTGTCGCGCAGCTCCTCGGGGATCTCGATCTCGGCGAGACGCTCCCTGGACTCGGCATTCGAGCCGATTCGGTTAACGAGGCGGTTGACCACGGCAGCGACGCGCGCCGCGGCTTCGGGTACAGACTGGTTGCTTAGGTTCTCAGCCACGTTTCCTCCCATTCCTCCTTCTATGCACGTAACATGCGGTATTCATTATAGGCGCTTGCGAAATACTTTCGATACTGATTGCGCTTTACCACACAAAAGTATTTTCTGCATTGCAAGGGTTTTTGCTCTAAATGGTCGTATTTCTCGGTGGACGGCATACACAAACGGGGGCATTCCGCATAAATGCGAAACACCCCCGTAACAATCGCTCGCAATGGACGGGACACTCAAGCGGGTCCGCAGCTCAAAAAGATGCGCTACAGGCGCTCGCGAACCGCCTCGACCACGTTGGCCAGATCGACGAGAACCTCGTCATGGCTCTGCATGTCGCGTACCTTGACCTTGCCGGCGGCAAGCTCGTCGCCACCCAGGACCAGGATGAGCTTAGCGCCCACCTTGTCGGCCTGCTTAAACTGAGCCTTGAGCGAACGGCCCTGATAGTCTGCCTCGGTCACGATGCCCGCGGCGCGAAGCTCCTGCGTAATGACAAAGACGTTCTGGCGCAACTCCTTGCCGGCATTGGCGACGTAGACGCACGGGGCCTCATCGGCACCCAGGTCGCTGCCAAAGGCCTGCAGGGCCAGCAGGGCGCGCTCAAAACCGACGGCGAAGCCGACGCCGGCCGTGGGCTTGCCGCCCTCGAGCTCGACCAAGCCGTCGTAGCGGCCGCCGCCACCGATGGAGCCGACGCCGGCACCGGGAGCCTCGACCTCAAAGACGGTGCGAGTGTAGTAGTCCAGACCACGCACCAGGGTGGGATCCTCGACATACTCGATACCGGCGGCATCCAGATAGCGCTTGACCTGCTCGTAGTGCTCGCGGCACTCGTCGCACAGGTTGTCGCCCATCAGCGGCGCGTCGGCCATGATCTCGCGGCAGTGGTCGTTCTTGCAGTCGAAGGCACGCAGCGGGTTGAGCTCGGCGCGCTCGCGGCACTCGTCACACATCTCGTCAGCGTGATCGAGGATAAACTGCTTGACCTGCTCGCGGTAAGCCGGACGGCACTGAGCGTCGCCCATCGAGTTAATGAGCAGACGGAGCTTGGAAAGATCGAAGCCCAGGCGCTTGTAGAACTCCATGAGCATGATGATGCACTCGGCGTCTGCCGCCGGATCGGGAGCGCCGAGCCACTCGATACCCACCTGGTGGAACTGACGCAGGCGGCCCTTCTGGGGACGCTCGCCGCGGAACATGGCCTCGGCGTAGTAAGCCTTAAACGGCGTGGAGCCCTGGGGCACCAGGTTGTTCTCCACGACTGCGCGCACCACACCGGCCGTGCCCTCGGGACGAAGCGCCAGGCGCTGCTTGGGCTTGAGTTTTGTGTCGGTGCCCTCGGTAAAGACGCGCTCCAGGTTGGCGCCGCTAAAGACGCGGAACATCTCCTTGCGCACGACGTCGGTCGACTGGCCGATGCCGTGGACAAAGACGTCCACCTGCTCGATCGCGGGCGTCTCGATGGGTTTAAAACCAAACGGCTCGAACACGCCGGCAGCGATCTGCTGCATCTTTTGCCAAGCGCGCATCTCGGCGCCGATAAGGTCGCGGGTTCCCTCCGCCTTCTGTGCCTGCATGGGCAAACACCTTTCTTTTGTATCGCGTCATAGGTAGTGGACATTATACGGCACAAAGCAGCAACGCGGCGGCGTGTCTGACCGAACGAGGGTATGGGGACTCGTTCGGCCAGATACGCCGCCGCGGTTTGTGATCCCTTTTCCTCCGTCCCCTTCGGATTACGTGATCCCTTGGGGACGGAGGAAAAGAGATCATTTCGTAGACCCGTGGCTGCCCTGGAAACCGAATGACAGTACGAGCATCCATTCGGCTTCCAGGGCAGCCACGGGCAGAACAGGCAAACAGGAATAGGCGGCGACCCGCTACTCCCCCGCCACGCTTGCGCGCAGCTTGGCGGCGATGGGCTCGGATGCCAGCAGGAACACGAGCATGACCACGGAGCACGCCAGGCACACAATCCAGGTGCTCGCAAAGGAGCCCGTGGCATCGAACAGCACGCCCGAGACAATGGCGCCCACGGTGCCGCCGACCATCTCGAGCGAGGTAATGGTGCCCGTGACCTTACCCAGGTCGGCCATGCCAAACTGCTTGGACGCGGCGATGGTAGGCGTGATGGTGCCCATGCACGTTCCAACACCAAAGCTCACAGCGGCGACAATAGGACCGAGGTCCGTCGTCGGGAAACACAGCGCCACGCAGGCGATAATGCACGCAACGGAGCCAAGGATATTGCCAAAGCGCAGGCCAAAGCGGTCATAGATCGCACCGAGCGAAATCTTGGCAATAACGACGGTGACCATGTAGGCCGAAAGTACGGTACCCGCCCACATGGGATCGTGGCCGCCCGTGACAATCTTGGCACCGTTGACGGTAACACTCGTCATGTTGGTAACCTGGTTGGGCAGGATGGCGCCATTGACCAAGCCCATAAAGAGGAAGGCGACGACAAGCAGCCAAAATGCCGGGCTCTTCTTGATACGAGACCAGCCGACGCTAACCTCGGGGGCTGCCTTCTCGTTCTTATCACCCGTGGCAGAAGCAGACGGGTCGCCTGGATTCTCGCCGAGCGGCTTAAGACCGATCTCGGAAGGCTTGGTGCGGAAGGAATAGTCATGCAGTTAACGAAAATCGTGTAGCACGTGGCCATGATCACAAAGCCGGAGGCCACCACGAGCCAGCCGGGGAAGAATTTGTGCTGCTGGGACACGGATTACTCCTTGTGGTCGGCGATATAGCCCAAAGCGACGGCGGTATAGGCCGCGGCGCCGAGAGGAAGCTCGGCATTGTTAAAGCGCGCCTTGGGATGATGCTGGGCAAAATGCTCGTCCGTATCGGTCACGGCCGCGCCCACCGTAAAGTACGCACTTGGGATCTCGCTCGAGATAAGCGCGAAGTCCTCGCTCGCCATGGCGTGGAATAGCGGCAGGAAGGCAGCCTTGGGCAGCACCGCGCCCACGTAGCCAAGCGAGGCCTGGGTCATATCGCTGTCGAGCACGAGCGGCGGAACGTCCGAAAGCGTCTCGATGGTTGCCGGCGTACGATATGTTGCGGCAACGCCGTTGACGACCTCCGCGATGCGGGTCTTAAGGTGAGCCATGAGCTCGACATCGAAGCCGCGCAGCGTTCCCTCGAGCACACAGGTGTCGGGGATGACGTTGGCCGCCAAGCCGCCAGCGAACTTACCAACGGTCAGTGCGACTTCCTTGGCCGCTGGCACCTCGCGGGAGATAAGCTCCTGGAGCGCCAGGTGCACATGGACGCCGGCCGTGATGGGGTCGATGCAGATCTCGGGGCTGGAACCGTGGCCACCCTTGCCCTGCAGCGTGATGCGGAAACCGTACACGCCCGAGAGCGCCGGACTCCCATAGAGCACCAGGCCAAGCGGCGACTGGCTATTGACATGCATGGCAAAGGCGGCCTGGGGACGCGGGTTCTGCAGCAGACCGTCGGCGATGGCGGCGCGGGCACCCTCAAAGGTTT
>CAUFXK010000075.1 GCA_959596495.1 uncultured Collinsella sp.
AAGACGGAAAGCACATTAAGTGCTTTCCTTTGCGTGCGGAACTCGCGATAAACTTAGCCCGTGCCGGGCCCGCTGAGACCAGACCTGCCAAAAAAGGACAGCTTTATTTTGATCGGTTTTATCTGGGGCAATGACGCGCATGCGATTGTCAAAAGATCTGAATTCAAATAACTGAATAGACTGTCTGACAAAATCGCAACCCGCACCAACCAGACCTTTTGCTGTTCCCGGCGGGGGCCGAGGGTAAAGTTTATCGCGAGTTCCGCACGAGCCGGAGAGCACTTAATGTGCTCTCCGTGCGAGCAGGACTGTAGAGCAGGAAACTTTACCCGCGGACCCCGCCGGGAACAGCAAAAGGGCGACCCCTGTCCGGAGTCGCCCTTGCGGTGCTGGTTATGTACGGCTGTTACTCGGCGTCGTGGTGACGGCGGGGCTTGCGGCCTCCGTTGTCACCGGGACGGCGCGGACGGTCGCTGCGCTCGGAGCGCTCGCGACGCGGACGCTCACGGCGCTGGAAGTGCTCGCCGTCGCCCTCAGAGGCACCCTCGGCGCGAGCCGGGGCCTCAGGCTTATCCAGACGGTCGAGCGAGATCTTGCCGCGATCGTCGACCTCGATGACGACGACCTTGACCTCGTCGCCCACGTTGAGGACGTCCTCGACCTTCTCCACGCGGCCCTTGGCGACGCGGGAGATGTGCAGCAGGCCGTCCTTACCGGGCAGCAGGTTGACGAAGGCGCCGAAGGGCTGGATGGAGACCACACGACCGGTGTACTCCTCGCCCGGCTCGGGAACCTTGATGATGAGCTTGATGCGCTCGACGGCCTGATCGACGGACTCGCCAGTGCCGCCGACAAAGACGGTGCCGTCCTCCTGGATGTCGACCGAAGCGCCGGTCTCATCCTGGATGCCGCGGATGACCTTACCGCCAGAACCGATGACGTCGCGGATCTTGTCGGTCGGAACCTGGATGGAGACGATGCGCGGGGCGGTGCTGCGCGTGGTGTGGCGCGGCTCGGGGATCACATCGAGCATCTTCTGAAGGATGAAGGCGCGACCCTCCTTGGCCTGCTGCAGGGCGCGGGCCAGGATGTCGAAGGTGAGGCCGGTGGCCTTGTTGTCCATCTGCAGAGCGGTGATGCCCTCGGTGGTACCGGTGACCTTAAAGTCCATGTCGCCCAGGAAGTCCTCGAGACCCTGGATGTCGGACAGGACCACGGTCTTGCCCTCCTCCTGGATCAGGCCCATGGCGATACCGGAGACCGGGCGCTTAATGGGCACGCCGCCGTCCATAAGGGCGAGCGTGGAGCCGCAGGTCGAAGCCATCGAAGAGGAGCCGTTGGACTCCATGACCTCGGAGACGACGCGGATGGCGTAGGGGAACTCGTTCTCGTCGGGGAGCACCGGGAGCAGGGCGCGCTCGGCAAGGTTGCCGTGGCCGATCTCGCGGCGCTTGGGGCTGCCCATGCGGCCGGTCTCGCCGGTGCAGAACGGCGGGAAGTTATAGTGGTGCATGTAGCGCTTGCCCTCGGTGGGCTCGATGGTATCAAGACGCTGGCCCTCGTTGAGCATACCGAGCGACAAGACGGAAAGCACCTGGGTCTGGCCACGCTGGAACAGACCGGAGCCGTGAACGAGCGGCAGGTAGTTATCCTTCACCATGATGGGGCGAATCTCATCGGCGGCACGGCCGTCGACGCGCTCGCCGGTCTCGACGACCATGGTACGCATAGCCTTCTTCTCGAGCTTCTTGAGCGCCACGGGAATCTCGCGCTCCCAAGCGGACTGCTCCTCCTCGGTGAACTCGGCACGGATGGACTCCTTCAGAGCCTCGACCTTGCCGATACGGGAGAGCTTGTCGGCGTCGCGAAGGGCGGCTGCCATCTCGTCGTAGTGGGCGAAGATGCGCTCCTGGACCTCCTCGACGGGCTGGTCGAGCGGGTACTCCTTCTTGACGATGGCGCCGTTGACCTGCTCCCACTCGGCAACGAACTCGTCCTGAGCCTGGCAGAAGGCGGCGAGGGCCTCCTGGCCAAACTTCATGGCGGCGAGCATGTCGTCCTCGGAGATCTCCTCGGCGCCGGCCTCGACCATCGAGATGAAGTCGGCAGAGCCGCCCAGCTCCAGGTCCAGGTCGGAGTTCTCGCGCTCCTCATAGGTGGGGTTGACGATAAACTCGCCGGTCTCCACGTTACGGCCGATGCGCACGCAGGCAAGCGGGCCCTCGAAGGGCACGCCACCGAGCGTCATGGCCAGGGAGGCGCCCATGACGTTGATGACGTCGAAGGGGTTGACCTGGTCGGCGACGAGCGAGGTGGCGACGATGTGCACCTCGTTGCGGAAGCCGTCCGGGAAGCTCGGACGGATCGGACGATCGATCATACGAGCCGTGAGCGTGGCCTTCTCGCTGGGACGGCCCTCGCGCTTAAGGTAGCCACCCGGGATACGGCCGGCAGCGTACATCTTCTCGTTGAAGTCGACGGTCAGCGGGAAGAAATCGTAATTCTTGCGCTCCTTGGAGACGACCACGGTGTCGAGCATCGTGGTGTCGCCCTGCTTGACCAGACAAGCGCCGGTGGCCTGCTTGGCAAGCTCGCCGGACTCAAAGGTGTAGGTCTTGCCGTACAGCTCAAAGGTCTTGGATACGAGTGTCATTGTTCTCCTTTACCCCACAGGCCCCTTGCCTGCGGGCTTCTCATGTGACGCGGGCCCCCTGCCCTCGCCACGCTTCAGAGCGTGATTGTTCACGCCCTTACACAAAAAGAGCGCCCCGCTGCGCAGGACGCTCTTAGCATGTACAAATCCTTACTGGATGTTGTCGCGGATGCCCAGAGCCTTGATGAGCTCACGGTACTCGACGATGTCGTTCTTCTTGATGTAGGAGAGAAGACGACGACGGCGGCCGACGAGCATGAGCAGGCCACGACGGGTGTGGAAGTCCTTCTGGTGGGACTTCATGTGCTCGGTCAGCTCCTTGATGCGCTCGGACAGGATGGCGACCTGAACCTTGGGGTTACCGGTGTCGACCGGGGAGTTACCGAACTGGGCGGTCAGCTCCGCCTTGCGCTCTTTGGAAACAGTCATTGTTTCACCTTTCGTTTCGCGTCGCCCGTGGGCGACTCTATTCGCCTCGGACTGGGAAGCCGCCGGTGGAGCGAGCATCCAAGGTCGAGGTACCAACAGGTCGGTATGATACCACAAGCGGCGCGCGCCTGCGCATCATCACCGACCCAACATGAATTCCATCGCACGGAGCCGCTGATCGGTGTGCGTGGCGGCCCAAACATGCGAAAGCCCTAGCAAAAACGCAGCCATATGCGGATCGATCTGCTCGTCCATAAGGGCATCGAAGGTCATGGACATAAGGGCGCGCAGCCATGCGACCTCACCGGTCGACACCAGCTCGGCACCGGGCACGCTCGACGCGCACGACCCGCACATGAGGCCGCCCGCCTGGGGCGAAAAATACGACAGCATCGGGTCTCCGCACAGCACGCATGCCGAAAAATCGGGTCGGTAGCCAACGTGCGACAGCAATTTAAAGACAAAGGCCGCCACGAGCAGGTCCATATGTGCCGCGTCGAGCCCGCTGCCGACAAGTGTGAGCGCCCGCTGCGTGATGGCAAAGGTAAACGGGTCCTCGGCGTCCTCGAACGAGCACACGCGCGCGACCTCGGCGATCGCGCTTGCGGCGCATGTCATCTCGTAATCGGGAGCAGCGCCGAGCGGCGCCTCCATAAGCTCGGCCTGGGAAACCACGTCGAGCGACCGTCCATGCGCAAGCAGCAGATCAACGGTACAGAACATCTCGCAGCGCGCAGCCAGGCGTCCACCGGGTTTGCGGGCGCCCTTTGCCACGGCACGAACCTGCCGACCCCGCTCGTCAAGCATCGTCAGGATCAGGTCCGTCTCTTTGAGCTTCGTCTTATCGAGCACGAGCACTTTCGTGCGATATGTACGAGAACCTGCCATTCGCGCCGCGTGTCCCTAATCCTCGGCGTTATAGCCAAAGCGGCGAATCTGGGCCTCGTCGTCACGCCAGCCGGCCTTGGCCTTCACGTCCAGCTCCAAAAAGACCTGGGTGCCAAAGATGCGCTCAAGTTCGCGACGGGCGTCGATGCCGATATGTTTGATCATCTCGCCGCCCTTGCCGATGATGATGCCCTTTTGGCCCTCGCGCTCGACGTAAATGGTGGCGTGCACGCGCAGCACCTTCTTGGTCTGCTCAAGCGCATCGCAAATCACGCCCACGGAGTGCGGGATCTCATCACGGGTGCGGCGCAAGACCTTCTCGCGCACAAACTCGGCAACGAGCGTCTCATCGGAAGCGTCGGTACCCATGTCCTCGGGGAACCAACGCGGACCCTCGGGCAAGAAATGCGCAACGGTCTCGATGAAGGCGTCAACATTGAAGTTCTTGACCGACGACGTCACGATCTCGTCGTCATACACCATGAGCTCGTGGGCCGCCTTGAGCTGCTCCATGACCTGTGCGGGGTCGGCCTCATCGGCCTTGGTGAGCACCAGGACCTTCTTGGAACGGGCATTCTTGACACGCTCGGCAACCCAGGCGTCTCCCCTGCCGATCGGTTTGGTGGCATCAATCAAAAACGCGACAACATCGACATCGTTCAGCTCGAACAGCGCACTTTTATTGAGCTCGGACCCTAGACCGTCCTTGGGCTTGTGGATACCCGGGGTATCGACAAAGACCAGCTGGTAGCCGGGGCGGTTGACGACGGCGCGCATGCGGCGGCGGGTCGTCTGGGCCACCGGCGAGGTGATGGCGACCTTTTTGCCATAGCAGGCGTTGAGCAGCGTTGATTTACCGGCGTTGGGGCGGCCGACCAAGGCCACGAAGCCACTGCGGAAACCAGGCTCAACGTCACCAAAGCCCGCGAGGCTGTCGTCCTCGTCGCACAGGGCGTCGAGCTCCTCGTCGCTCATGCCCTCAAACGGGACGAACTCCTCGACCTCATCGCAATCCTCGGTCGCCTTAGCATCCAGGGACTCTTCGTCCAAAATCTCATCGGTAGGCTGCATATTGTCGGACATGGGAATCCCTTTCTAAATAAAGTCGAGCGCGTGGGCAAAGACAAGCAAACCCACGATCGCGGCGGTAATGGAAAGAACGTATACCGAGGCGGCGGCGATGTCCTTCGCACGCTTTGCCAGCGGATGGAGCTCTTGGGTCGCCAGATCGACGATGGCCTCCATGGCGGTGTTACACAGCTCGCCATGAATCACCAGGCCGCAGCAGATGATGACCGTAGCCCACTCGGCAATATCGAGCCCCACGATACAGCCGGCAATGACGGTGCACACGCCTGCCACGAGCATGACCTTAATGTTGCGCTCGGTCTTGACGGCGGTGACGAAGCCCTCCATGGCGTAGGAGAACGACTTTAAAAAGGACGGATGGTCCTTGTTCGATCCGGGAATCATAAACGGCTCCTAGTCGTGGGCATGATTGGTGATGGGGCCGACGTGAACGAGTTTGGGATCCTCGCCGCGCTCGAGCGCCAGATCGCGCAGGATAGCGTCCTCGCAGGCCTCCATGACCTCGGCCTCGTCGTCCTCGATATGGTCATACCCCAGCAGGTGCAGCATGCCGTGTACGAGCATCAGGCGGCACTCGTCGGCAGGGCTATTGCCAAAGCCGGGGGCCTGACGGGCAATGACCTGCGGGGCCAAGATGATATCGCCGAGCTCGAGCGTCTCGTCGGCGGGAATATCCTCGTCAAAGGCCGAGTCGCATTCAAACGAGAGCACATCGGTGGTGCGGTCGATGCCACGCCACTCGTGGTTGAGCTCGTGCATCTCGTCCTCGTCGACATACGAAAGGGAAATCTCGACTTCACGTTCAACGCCCTCGAAGGCAAGCACAACCTCGCAGATGTGCTCCACCTCCTGCGCGTCGAGCAGCGTATCGAGCTCGGCATCGTTGCTGATCAATACACTCAACGGGACTCCTTTCGGTCGCGCGAGCGCTGCTCACGCACGTCATCATAAGCATCGTATGCCTCGACGATACGACCCACCAGGGCATGGCGCACCACATCGGCGCGCTCCAGGTGTGCAAACGCCACATCGTCGACACGGCCCAAAATCTTCTCGACATCCGCCAAGCCACCACGACGACCCACCAGGTCGCGCTGGCTCAGGTCGCCGGTAATCACGAACTTGGAGTTGAATCCAAGGCGTGTCAGGAACATCTTCATCTGCTCGGGCGTGGTATTTTGCGCCTCGTCGAGCACCACGAAGGCATCGCTCAGCGTACGACCGCGCATGTAGGCGAGCGGGGCGATCTCGATCACGCCGCGCTCCATAAGCTCATCGGTGCGCTCACGATCCATCATGTCAAAAAGGGCATCGTAGAGCGGGCGCATGTACGGATCAATCTTTTCCTCGAGGGTACCGGGCAAAAAGCCCAGGTTCTCCCCTGCTTCGACAACCGGACGCGTCAAGATCAAACGGCCCACCTCATGGCGCTTGAGCGCGGCAACGGCGAGCGCCATGGCCAGATAAGTCTTACCGGTACCGGCAGGACCCAAGCCAAAGGTGATGGTATGCGAGCGAATGGCATCCACATAACGTTTTTGCCCGAGCGTCTTGGGACGAATGACGCGACCGCGGTATGAAAGCAGCACGTCATCGCGAAGCGATGTGGCCTCATGCTCGCCGTCGCGCAAGACGGCCAAGCAACGCGAGACATCGTCGGCAGACAGGGTACGACCGGCCGCCGCCTCGCAAATAGCATGTTCGAAAAAGCGAGCAACGAGCTCGACCTCGTCCGGGTCGCCGCTCACGGAGATGCTATCGCCACGGGCGACCACGTGAGCCCGAACCAAACTCTCGAGCGCACGAAGGACGCCGTCGCCGGCACCCAAAACGCGCGAGGGATCAATTCCCTCGGGAACGGTAAGTCTAATCTTCGAGGCTTCCATGGACCTCCCTGCGCGCATGGACCAAGCCGGAATCATCGACTCCGATGATAGCAACATCGAGCAGGCACGGGGCTGTAAGTCCACAGGTATCGTCAAGACGGGCATGATGGAACGAACCGAGCGTCAGGTTGTCACCATACTCGAGCACGGCACGCTCGACAGTGCCCACGCGACGACGAGCATCGGCAATAGCGAGCTCCTGCGCCGTGTCTCGCATACGACGGCTGCGCTCGGCCATAACCTCGGGCGGCACCTGGTCGGGCATGTCGGCAGCAAGGGTACCGGGACGCTTGCTGTAGCGGAACACGTGCATACGCGAGAAACCCACACGGCGGCACAGCGCCAGCGACTCCTCGAACTCCTCGTCCGTCTCACCAGGAAAACCGACGATGACATCGCACGAAAGAGACGCCTGGGGCAAGTTGGCGCGAATCATACGCACCGTGTCCTCAAAGGCCTCCGCACTATAGGGACGACCCATGCGATGCAGGGTCGCCGTACAGCCGGACTGCACGGGCAGGTGCAAAAACGGGGCGATACGCTGCGGATAGCGCGCCATAACCTTAAGCAGGCGCTCAGAGATATCCATGGGCTCGACCGAGGAAATGCGCACATGAGCAATAGTCGTGCGCTCCATGATGGCCTCGAGCAGCTCATCGATTTCGACATGCTCGTCGGTCGCGCTCTTGCCATCGTAGGCACCCAGGTTCACACCGGTCAGCACCACCTCGGGCACGCCGGCCTCCTGGGCCTCGCGAACTTGCTCAAGCACGGACTCGACGGGCACGGAGCGCTCGGGACCGCGCGCCTTCCACACAATGCAATAGGTGCAGCGATGGTTGCAGCCGTCCTGGATCTTCACGCCCAGGCGAGAGCGACCGAGCGCATCGACCACCTCGCCATCGCTGCAGGCGGGAACGCTATCGGACTCAACGCCCAGCACCTCGCAGACACGTTCGGCGACATCGATCTTGGACGGCTCGGCGATCACGCGATCCGAAAGCTCCAACAGCTCCTCGGGATGCAAATTGACCACGCAACCGGTCACGAGCACATAAGGCTCGTTTGGATGGGCCAGCGCATGACGGACGGCCTTACGTGTCTTGGCCTCGGCCTCGCCCGTAACGGCACAGGTGTTAATGACGATCAGATCGGCATCCTGGGGCTCCACCATAGCAAAGCCCAGGCGCATAAGATCGGCAGTGATACGGTCAGACTCAACCCGGTTGACACGGCAGCCGAGGTTGACGACGGAAATATGGGGTGCGAGCACGCGGGCTCCTTAATCGAGGATATCGTCGAGGGCACTCTTGATACGGTCGGTCACCGACTTCTTACCAGAAGCGACGTCATCGCCCATCTCATCGGCAAAAGCACGGAGCAGCTCGCGTTGCTTATTGGAAAGATTGGTGGGAACGACCACGCGCAGTTGCACGATCAGGCGGCCACGCGAACCGCCACCGCCAATGCGCGGCATGCCGTAATTATTGACGCTCACGGTGTCGCCGTACTGGGCGCCGGCGGGAACCGTCACCTTAACGACCTCGTCGGGCATAATGCCCTCGACCTCGATCTCGCAGCCGAGCGCAGCCTGCGCAATCGAGATATCGCTCACCAGGTACAGGTCGTCACCGTTGCGCTTAAAGCGCTCATGGTCGGCAACGCGCACGTTGACAATCAGGTCGCCCGAAGGCTCGCCGCGAAGGCCGGCCTCGCCAAAGCCGCTCACACGCAGCTGGCGACCGGTCGAAACGCCGGCGGGAATATCGATGTCGATCTTTTCGT
>CAUFXK010000076.1 GCA_959596495.1 uncultured Collinsella sp.
CGCCCTCGCCCTTGAGCTCGTACATGCCGGTCTCGGCGTTGTAGAACTCGGTCGAGGCCGGGTCCATGGCGTACATGAAGTCGACGCCGGGCTTAAAGCCGGCCTTCTCGACGGCCTTGGTGATGTACTCGAACGGCTCGGCATTGGTCTTAAGGTTGGGGGCAAAGCCGCCCTCGTCGCCCACGCCGCCGCCCAGGCCGGCCTCGTGCAGCACGCCCTTGAGGGTGTGGTAGACCTCGGCGCACCAACGCAGGCCCTCGGCAAAGCTCGGGGCGCCCACCGGCATGATCATGAACTCCTGGAAGTCGACGTTGTTGTCGGCATGCACGCCGCCGTTGAGAATGTTCATCATAGGTGTGGGCAGCAGGTGGGCGTTGACGCCACCCAGGTACTGGTACAGCGACAGGCCCGCCGACTCGGCAGCGGCGCGGGCAACGGCCAGCGACACGCCCAGGATGGCGTTGGCACCGAGCTTGGTCTTGTTGGGGGTACCGTCCGCAGCAATCAGTGCGTCATCGACGGCGCGCTGGTCGAAGGCGTCGAGGCCCACGACGGCGTTAGCGCACTCGTTGTTGACGTGCTCGACGGCCTGCGAAACGCCCTTGCCCAGGTAGCGGCCCTTGTCGCCATCGCGTAGCTCGCAGGCCTCAAAGGCGCCGGTCGAAGCACCCGAAGGCACCATTGCGCGGCCAAAGCTGCCGTCCTCGAGCACGACCTCAACCTCGACAGTGGGATTGCCGCGGCTGTCGAGCACCTCGCGACCGTAGACGTCCAAAATATCACTCATGCTGTCTCCCTCTCACTTGGAAACGTAGTGGATGCAAGCGACTGGCCGACTGTGCACCGTCGGTGCGCCTCCGTAAGTTAGCCCGTCGCACTTTTTGCATTATGCCCTAAGTTAGTCGAGGGATACAATTGTTCTTCGAATAATTTAGCGGGAACGATGAGGCATGTCAGCCCGTCGTTCCCGCAGTCTTACTCCTCCGCCTTGGCGGCATCCCAGAGGTCGTTGAGGCCGTGAGTCGAAAGCTCGGCAAGATCCACGTGGACGTCGGCTGCCATCTGCTCCATCGCGGCCCAGCGGCGGCGGAACTTTGCCGTACTGGCGCGCAGGGCACTCTCGGCGTCAATCCCCTCCTTGCGCGCAACGTTGACCAGGGCAAAGAGCAGGTCTCCAAACTCCATCTCGCGCTCGGGCGAGCCGGGAGCCTCGGCCTCAAACTCGGCACGCTCCTCGGCAACCTCGTCCCACACGTCCTGGACCGTCTCCCACTCAAAGCCCACGGCCGCTGCTTTGCGCGACACCTTCTGCGCCTGCATCAATGCCGGCAGATGCGTGGGCACGCCGTCGAGCAGGCCCTCGGGTACCGCCTCGCCTGCTGCCACGGCCTTGTCCTTGGCAGCCTTCTCGGCAAGCTTAACCTCGTCCCAGATCTTGAGCACCTCGTCGGAGTTCTCGGCATCCACATCGCCAAACACGTGCGGATGACGGCGAATGAGTTTGGCGTCGATATCGCGTGCCACGTCGGCCAGCGTAAACTCACCGGCGTCGGCCGCAATCTGCGCATGCAGCACGACCTGCATGAGCACATCGCCCAGCTCCTCACGCAGGTGTGCTGCGTCGTCGGCCTCAATGCAGTCGAGCGCCTCGTAGGCCTCCTCGATCATGTTCTTGCCGATGCTCTGATGCGTCTGCTCGCGGTCCCACGGACAGCCGTCGGGCTGGCGTAGGCGCCAGATGGTCTGCACCAGATGCTGCAGCTCGGCCGACGCATCTACCAGCGTCGACAGGTCGCGCGAACCCTCGGCATTTTGCTGAGCCATATGCTCGGCCATGGTTACTCCTCCTCCAGGATCACGTGGCGGAACGCACCGCCCTCATAGATACCGTAGCTGTGCGTACCGTCCTTGGGAATGCTCACGCTGCCGGGATTGAACAGCCACAGGCCCGGGTGCGCCTCGCTTGCCTCGTTAACCTTGATATGCGTGTGACCGTAGACGAGCGCGGCGCCCTCGGGCAGCGCAGGCGCGTGGTCGACGCTGTTGTGCATGCCGGCGCCAAAGACATGGCCATGCGTCAGGAACAGCTCGCGGCCGGCCTCGTCGAACAGCGTGGCGTAGTCTGCCATGACGGGAAAGTCGAGCACCATCTGGTCGACCTCGGCGTCACAGTTGCCGCGCACCGCGATGATGCGGTCGGCCAGGGCGTTGAGCAGCGGAATCACGCGCTTGGGGGCGTAATCGCGCGGCAGGTCGTTACGCGGGCCGTGGTAGAGCAGGTCGCCCAGCAGCACGATGCGGTCGGGCTGCTCGGACTCGATGGCGTCGCACAGGCGCTCGGCCCAATATGCCGAGCCGTGGATGTCGGAGGCGATGAAACATTTCATGGGAAGTCCTTTCGGGATGGGGCAAATAGGGTTGGCGTGGCGCGTCGCTCGCCCGTGCTACTCAAATTGCAGTACCGCGCTCTGAGCTGCCTGCATCACGCGCTGGAGCGGCACGCTGTGCTCGCGGGCAAGGCGGGCGCAGTCCTCGTACTCGGGTGCGGCGCGCTCGCTGCCATCGGGCAGGGTTGCCACCTTAACGGACACCTCGCCCCAAGGCGTTGCGACCTGCTCAAAGCGGCGCGGCAGGCAAACGCGCTCCATGACCTGGCGCCGGATGCCATTAGTCGTGGTTTCCAAAAAGATGATCGTCTGCAGATGGTCAATGTCCTCGCGGGAGCAGATCACCTGCAGCTGCCAGCCGGGGCGGCCTTTCTTGCAGTTGAGGGGCAGCCAGTGCACCTCGCGCGCTCCCGCCTCGCGCAGGCGATCGGCGGCGTAGGCGAGCACCTCGGGCGACGCATCGTCGATGTCGCATTCCAGCTTGACGATGGTTCCGGGCGCATCGATCTCGCGGGACAGCGGGAATTTGCTATCGCATTGCATACAGTCCGGGTCCTTTCCGCACGGGCTCGTTTTGTTCATCCAAACGCTAGCACATCGGACGTGGCGCAGACGTGACTTTCGTCCATCGCCGCCCTCGCCCCTATCCAAACGTGTACGTCAGCCTCCAAACATGCCATTTTTTGTCGGTTTCGGAGGCTGACGTACACGTTTTGAGAGCAAGCGAGACCGCACCGCGCGCCGCGCAGCCTTTCCAATCGATTTCGACCCCCGACGTGCCCGGCGTTTTGAGAGTTGCGCCATTACAATGGAGCGGATTCGCCAAATGCAAAGGAGTCGCCATGCCCGCATGCCCGCTGGTCGATTGCCACACCCATACTTCGTTTTCGGACGGCCATGCCTCGTTTGAGGAAAACGTTCGCGCTGCCGCGGCCGCTGGCTGTCGGGTCATGGTCTCGACCGACCACCTCACCTTGCCCGCCAGCATGGATGCCAACTGCGAGGTGCAGGTTGTCGAGGGCGACTTGCCGGCGCACCGTCTGGCTTTTGAGGACGCCCGCAAGCTTGCCGCGCAAATCGCACCCGAGCTCGAGCTTATCTATGGCTTTGAATGCGATTGGTACCAAGGTTGCGAGCCTTTGGTTGAGAGCTGGTCCCAGGGCGCCATCGTACGCCTGGGTAGCGTGCATTGGATTGGCAACCCAGGCGATATTGCGGCAGGCGCCGCAGGCACGGCGGGGACAGAGGACGTCGCTCGCCCCGACACGCCCGATTCGCTCTGCGGCTGGATTGATGACGCCACCAACCTGCACGTTTGGGAAAACTTAGGCGTGCGCGGCGTATGGGAGCGCTATGTCGACGACTGGTGCCGCGCCTGCGAGAGCTCGCTCAACTTTGACGTGATGGCCCATCCCGACCTAGTCATGCGTTTTTCGAAAGAGGGCTTTGCGCCCGACTTTGACCCCATGCCCTTTTGGGAGCAGATGGCCGAATGCGCGCACGATACGGGCCGCCGCGTTGAGGTTTCGACCGCCGCGCCGCGTAAGGGCCTCGACGACTACTATCCCGCGACCAAGCTGTTGCGTTGCTTCGCCCACGCCGAGGTGCCGATTACTTTTGGCTCGGACGCACACCGTGCCTGCGACATCTGCTGGAACATCCGCGAGGCTCAGGCCCACGCCTACGACTGCGGCTACCGAACCTTCGATATCCCCCACGCCACCGGCGAATGGGAACCCACGCCCCTCGTCTAACTAGTCACTGGGGACGTTCTTAAACAACTATTGACGGCGGGCGTTGAGTTCGCCGGCCAGCTCATCGAGGGTGATGCCGTAGCGCTCGAGCGTCACGATCAGGTGGTAGATCAGGTCGCCGGCCTCGTAGCGGATGTGATCGTGGTCGTTATCCTTGCAGGCCATGATCACCTCGCTCGCCTCCTCGGCAAGCTTCTTGAGCAGCTCGTCCTCGACATCGGTCAGCAGGCGAGCGGTATAGCTCTCCTGCGGCGATGCGTCGCGACGGCCGTGAATCACCTCGGCGAGCCCCGTCAGCGTCTCACCGATATTTCCATCCTGAACGTTTGCGGTGCGCACACCCATAGTTCAATCCTTTCTGGTTGGCCAAGCGCCTAGTCGAGCGCCCGTCCTACGCGAGTTTCTTAAAGAAGCAGGTACGGTTGCCGGTGTGGCAGGCCGGACCCGGCGAGTCAACCTTGACCAGCAGCGTATCGCTATCGCAGTCGGCCCAGAGCTCCTTGACCGCTTGCATATTGCCGCTCGTCGCGCCCTTGTTCCAGAGCTCCTGGCGGCTACGGCTCCAAAACCACGTGGTGCCGGTCTTGAGCGTCAACCCCACCGACTCCTCGTTCATCCAGGCAACCATAAGCACCTCGCCGGTGTCATACTGCTGAACAACACAAGGAATCAGCCCCTTGGCGTCGTATGTAAGCTTTGAAGGATCGGTTATCTCTTCCATTTCTCTTCCCAAATTCAAACTTCGCAGGTCGGCGAGGGTTGTCCAGGTGCCCGAGATTACGAGCGACAAGCCCGACGACGCGTACTTAAGTACGCGAGGAGGGTTGGAGCCGAAAGGTCGGGTGCCTGGGCAAGCCGCAGCATTAGAAGTCCAGCCTCACAGGAATGCCTTGGCTGGCCATATACTCTTTGACTTCGCGAATGCTGAAGGTTCCAAAGTGAAAGACGCTCGCCGCCAGCACGGCATCGGCCTCGCCCTCGATCACGCCCTCGGCAAAATGCTCGAGCGTGCCCACGCCGCCGCTCGCGATGACGGGGGTTGGCACCGCGCGCGCCACGGCACGGGTGAGTGCCAGGTCAAAGCCGGCCTTGGTGCCGTCGCGATCCATGCTGGTCAGCAGGATCTCGCCGGCGCCGCGACGAGCCGCTTCCTCGGCCCACGCCACCGCGTCGATACCCGTGGCGTTGCGGCCTCCTGCGGTAAAGACCTCCCACTTATCGGCGCCCGGCTCCCCGGGCAGCCCCACGCGCTTGGCATCGATCGCCACGACCACGGCCTGGCTGCCAAACGCCGCGGCAGCTTGGCTGATCAGCGATGGGTCGCGCACTGCGGCAGAGTTGAGCGATACCTTGTCGGCACCGACAGCCACCATGGTCCGCATGCCCGCCAGGTCGCGAAAGCCGCCGCCCACGGTGTAGGGAATGGCCAGCTCCTCGGCCGCGTGCGCCGCCATCTCGATGGTCGTCGCACGGTTGTCGCTCGTCGCGGTAATGTCCAAAAATACGACCTCGTCCGCACCCTCGCGGTCGTAGGCGCGCGCCAGCTCCACCGGATCGCCCGCGTCGCGCAAGCTCACAAAGTTGACGCCCTTGACCACGCGGCCGTCCTTGACGTCCAGACAGGGAATCACGCGCTTGGTAAGCATGGGCTACTCCTCCCCTCGGGCGGCAGCCAGCGCCTGGGCCAGCGTAAAATTGCCCTCGTAGAGCGCACGGCCGGTAATGGCGCCCTCGATGGCATCCTCGCCCACCGCGGCAAGCGCGCGGATATCGTCGAGCGTCGAGATACCACCCGAAGCCACGACAGGAAAACCCGCGACCTCGGCCACGTGGCGATACGTCGCCACATCGATACCCGTCTGCATGCCATCGCGCGCGATGTCGGTGTACACCAGATGTTTAAAGCCCAGCTCGGTGAGCTGCGCCGCGGCATCGTCGAGCGCCACGCCCGCGCCGTCGCGCCAGCCATTCACCTTGACCTGGCCGTCGCGCGCGGCGATGTCTGCCACCAGCAACTCGCCAAAGCCTTGGGCCGCCACTTCGGCAAAACCTGGCTCGGTCACCAGCACGGTGCCCAGCGCGATACGGCATGCGCCGTAGCCGGCCAGCTCGTCGATGCGTGCGAGCGAGCGGACGCCGCCGCCCACGTCCGCGGACAGACCGTCGACGCCGCAGATGGCCTTGATCGCCGCCGAGTTGGCAGCGCAGGTGTCCTCGTCCTCGCCAAAGGCAGCGGACAGGTCGACGACGTGCACCCAGCTTGCGCCCTGCTCGGCAAACGAGCGAGCGACGGCCACGGGGTCGTCGGAATATACCTTGCAGCGGCTGCGGTCGCCGCGCTCCAGGCGCACGACCTTGCCGCCGATCAGATCGATTGCGGGAAACAGGATCATCGGCCGACCTCCTCGACGATGCTGACGAAATTCTTAAGGATGCGCTGACCCAGCGCGGAGGATTTCTCGGGATGGAACTGGCAGCCCCACACGTTGCCGTGGCGCACGATGCACGGGAAACTCCGCGTATAGTGCGTGCGCGCCAGCACATCGGCGGCATCGGCATCGTCGGCCACCGCATAGCTGTGGGTGAAATACATGTTGGCACCCTCGGCAAAACCGGCAAGCAGTGGATCGGCCGCACCGGCGGGCGTCATGTGCACCTGGTCCCAGCCCACGTGCGGCACCTTAAGGCGACTCGACTCCAAGCGCGTGCACGAGCCGCGCATAATGCCCAGCCCATCGACCCAGGGACTGCCAGCCTGCTCGGGGGCGTT
The DNA here is from genome assembly GCA_959596495.1 of uncultured Collinsella sp. Classification (GTDB taxonomy): domain Bacteria; phylum Actinomycetota; class Coriobacteriia; order Coriobacteriales; family Coriobacteriaceae; genus Collinsella. The sequence continues at coordinate 6,912 of CAUFXK010000076.1, forward strand.
ACCGCCGGCAATCGCGCCCTCGTCCGCAGGCACGCCCTCGTTGCCGCGCTCAAAAAATAGCTGAAGGCCCAGGCAGATGCCGAGCAGCGGAGTTCCGGCGGCAACGGCGTCGAGCACAGCCGCCTCCTCACCGCTCTGGCGCATAAAGGCGATCGCGTCATAGAACGCGCCCACGCCCGGGATGACCAGGCCGTCGGCGTTGCAGATCTGCTCCGGATCGTCCGAGGTGCAGGCGGCGGCACCGGCGCGCGCAAGCCCGCGCACGACGCTCGACAAGTTGCCCTTGTGGTAGTCGACCACCACGATCTTCGGTCCGCCCACGCGACCCTCCTTTTCCCATTCAAAACCTGCCAAAAAGGGACAGGTTTATTTTGGTCGGTTAAACGTTCACCCACCACATGAGACAGCATTTCCGCAGATAAAACCTGCCAAAATAAACCTGTCCCTTTTTGGCAGGTTACAGCGAGCCCTTGGTGCTGGGGATGCCCTGCACGCGGGGATCGAGCTCGCAGGCGCGGCGCATTGTGCGGCCCACGGCCTTAAAGGCGGCCTCGATAATGTGATGCGAGTTGCCGCCCGCCAGTTCGCGCACATGCAGTGTGAGCTTGGCGTCGCGCGCAAAAGCGTAGAAGAACTCGACAGCCAGCTCGGTATCGAAGGTGCCCACGCGCTCGGTTGGCACGGGCAGCTCGCAATAGGCCTGCCCGCGGCCCGAGATATCCACGGCGGCCATCACGAGCGTCTCGTCCATGGCAATCGCCGCGTCGGCAAAGCGCGTAATGCCCGCCTTGTCGCCCAGAGCCTGGCAAAACGCCTCGCCCAGCACAATACCCGTGTCCTCGACGGTGTGGTGCGCATCGACCTCCACGTCGCCCACCGCGCGCACCGTCAGATCAAACAGGCCATGGCGGCCAAAGGCGTTGAGCATGTGGTCGAAAAACGGCACGCCGGTCGAGATATCGCACGTACCGGTTCCGTCCAGGTCGAGCTTTACGACAATATCGGTCTCGCCCGTCCTGCGGGTCACCTCGGCATAACGGCCCATCTACATCTCCTCCTTCACCAGCGCGGCAAATGCGGCCAGCACCTCGTCGTTTTCCTGCGGCGTGCCCACGGTAACGCGCAGGCAGTCCGCGAGCCCCGGCGCGTAGCTAAAGTCGCGCACCAAAATCGAGTACTCGTCGCGCAAACGCTCGCGCACGCGCGTAGCATGCGGCGTGCGCACGAGCACAAAGTTCGCCGCGCTCGACCATGCCTCCACGGGCAGGCCCTCGGCAGCCATCGCACGCAGGGCGCACAGTTCGCGCCCGCGCTCGGATGCGACCTGCGTCACCACGGGCGTGTAGGCATCACGGGCACGCACGCAGGCAAGCGCTGCCGCCTGGCTCAGCACGTTGACCGAATAGATCTGGCGAATCGCCGCGAACACGTCGATGACCTCGGGCGCCGCGATCACGTAACCCAGACGCGTACCGGCAGCACCAAACGCTTTGGACAACGTATGCAGAATCACCAGGTTGGGATGCTCGGCGATAAGCCCCTGCGCCGTGGTG
>CAUFXK010000077.1 GCA_959596495.1 uncultured Collinsella sp.
AAGAAGAACGACCCGGATCTTGCCGAGGTCGCCGATTACGTCTACGAGAACGTCTTTTTGCATTACACCATGAAGCAGTGGGGCCAGACGCCCGACCAGATCGACCCCTCGATCACCGGCCGCGTTCCCGTCTTTGTAGGCGATGACGATCGTTACTTCCCGCAGGCTCCTTTCCAGGGCATGCCGCAGGACGGCTATACCGCGCTGTTCGAGCATATGCTCGATCACGATTTGATCGACGTATTCTGTGACGTAGACGCCCGTGACCTCTTTGAAATCGACGAGACTACCGTCAAGATCGACGGCAAGGTCTATGGTGGCGAGATCGTCTACACCGGTCCACTCGATGAGCTGTTCAACCTCGACCTGGGCGCGCTGCCGTACCGCACGCTCGACATGAAGTTCGAGACGCTCGATATGGATCAGTTCCAGCCCGTGGGCACCGTCAACTACACCACGAGCGAGGACTATACACGTATTACCGAGTTCAAGAACATGACCGGTCAGGTTTTGCCCGGCAAGACCACCATCATGAAGGAGTACTCCAAGGCCTATACGCCTGGCTCGGGCGAGACGCCGTACTACGCTATCCTGGAGCCCGAGAACCGTGAGCTCTACGAGCGCTATCTTGAGCGCGTCCAGAACCTGACGAACTTCCACCCGGTGGGTCGTCTGGCCGAGTATCGTTACTACGATATGGACGCCGTGACCAATTCCGCCCTCGATCTTTCGGATGAGATTATCGCCTGCCATGCATAAAGTCATTACATTCGGTATTCCCTCGTATAACGCCGCCAAAGACATGGACCATTGCATCACCTCCATCTTGGAGGGGAGCAATTACGCCACCGATATCGAGATTATCGTGGTGGACGACGGCTCCAAGGACGAGACGGCCGTCAAGGCCGACGAGTGGGAGGCCCGTTATCCTGGAATCATCCGCGCGGTGCACCAGGAGAACGGCGGTCACGGTATTGCCGTCCTTTCGGGTCTGCGCGAGGCGCAGGGCACCTACTACAAGGTTGTCGACTCGGACGACTGGCTCGACGGTGCGGCGCTTTCGACCATGCTGTCGATTCTGCGTGGCTTTGAGGAGCGCGACCAGCGCGTCGACCTGTTTATCTCGAACTACGTGTACGAGAAGGTTTACGAGGGCACGCATACCGCTATTGGCTACAAGTTTGCCCTGCCGCGCAAAAAGATTTTCTCTTGGGACCAGATCGGACACTTCCGTCCCGATCAGAACCTGCTCATGCACAGCCTGTGCTATCGCACCGATGTACTGCGCGAGTCCAATCTGCCTATGCCGGCACACACGTTCTACGTGGATAATATCTACGCATACGTGCCGCTGCCGCGCTGCAAGACCATGTACTACGCCGACATCGACCTCTATCGCTACTTTATCGGTCGCGAAGGCCAGAGCGTCAACGAGGCAACGATGGTCAAGCGTCTGGACCAGCAGTTCCGTGTTACGCGTATCATGATGGAGTCGTACCACCTGTACAGCGATGTTGAGTCGTCGCGTCTGCGCTCGTACATGATGGGCTATTTCACCATGATGATGGCGATCTGCTCAGTGCTCACCAAACTTTCCGAGGAAGATTGCGCCGACGAGCGCCTAAAGACGCTGTGGAATGATTTGAAGGCCTATGACGAGCGCATGTATCGTCGTGCCCGCTACGGCGTGGTCGGGTTCTTCACCAATCTGCGCGGTCGTGCCGGTGACAAAACCACACTCGGCCTATACCGTCTTGCCTCAAAGATCTTCAAATTCAACTAGCTGCTGAGTAATCGTTGCTGATAGGTTGACTGGGCCCCTTGGCCTTTAGTTTGCTACTGCGAACAGTCCTGCTCGCACGGAAAGCACATTAAGTGCTTTCCGGCTCGTGCGGAACTTGTATCAAACTAAAGGCCAAGGGGCCTCTGCTATAAGAATCGATTGTCAGGTTATTTGAATTTGAAGATCTTCGAAGCGCGGTACACAGGGGCCTGGGCTGAAAAAATATTAGTTGGTAGTCGGTCGGAGGCGGGCGGGCATTACGTTTGTCGCGAGTTCCGCATGCAAAGAAGGCCACTTAATGTGGCCTTCGTCTTGCATAGGACTGTAGAGCAGCAAACGTAACGCCCGCCCGTCTCCGACCGACGGTCGAGTGGACTACTTCGCGGCGCCGGGGATGCTGTGGGAGGTTTTGGCGGTTTTGGCTCCGTTTACGATGGCAGTTTCCAGGGCCCTTACTGCGAGCATGCCCAGCAGGTCTAGGGGAACGGCGGCGCTTGCCTGGGCACCCAGTTTGCCGCTGGCGAGGGTGTAGATGGTGTCGCCGTCGTTGGTGGTGTGCGTGGGGCGGATGGCGTGTGCGTAGGCGTCTGCGGCCATCTGGGAGACCTTGGTGGCTTGTGCCTTAGTGAGTTCCACGTTGGTGACGATGCAGCTGATGGTGGTGTTGGTGCGGTCGAGCGGCATCTGCATGGATCCGGCGGCGGCAAAGGCTGCGAGTTCCATGTCGACGATCTGGTCGCTATCGGCTGCGGCGCGCATGCCGGCGACCCACTCGCCGGTGAAGGGGTCGACAACGTTGCCGCAGGCGTTGACTGAGACCACGGCGCCCACCTTAACAGGGCCGAGTGCCACGGCGGCGGCGCCAAGGCCGGCCTTCATGCAGGTGGCGGGGCCCATGAGCTTGCCCACGGTGGCGCCGGTGCCGGCGCCTACATTGCCCTGCTCGAGCGTGGTGGGGGTGTGGTCGAGTGCTTCGCGCACGGCGGCGATGCCGGCCTCAATGTCAGGGCGCACGGTGGGGTTACCAAAGGCGAGGTCGAAGATACAGCTGGAGCACACGATAGGCACCTGCGTGGGGCCGACGGGAAGGCCGATGCCGCGGCTCTCAAGCTCGCGAGCGACGCCGCTTGCAGCCTCGAGGCCAAAGGCCGATCCACCCGAAAGGCAGACGGCGTGGACCTTGTCGACGGTGTTCTCGGGTCGCAGCAGGTCGGTTTCGCGCGATGCTGGAGCACCGCCGCGAACGTCAACGCCGCCGGTGGCGCCCTCGGGTGCCACGATTACGGTGCAACCGGTGCCGGCCTCCTCGTCCGTATAGTTGCCAAAGCAAAAGCCATCGACATCGCAAACGTCAATGGCCTCAAGCAGTGTATCCATGTTTTACTCCTATCGGTTTTCCGCCGGGCCTTATGCCCGGTCGGGATCCGTACGGTACGCCGAAATTGTAGGCGCTGGGGGATACCCAGCGCCAGATGCAATTACGATAGTTTTTGAATCGCGCGCGCGACGCGAGCGACGGGCAGGCCCACCACGTTGTAGAAGTCGCCCGAAATATCATGCACGAGCATGCGCCCGCCGACGCCCTGGATGCCGTAGGCGCCGGCTTTGTCCATGGGCTCGCCTGAGGCGACGTAGCGCTCAATCTGCTCGTCGGTGAGCTCATAGAACGTCACGTCGGTCACATCGACAAACGACAGGCTCTCGGCGGCGTGCGGGGCTGTGACGTCTCCGGCTCTAACGATGCAGACGCCGGTTGCGACCTGGTGTGTGCGCCCCGAGAGCTCGTGGAGCATGGTGCGGGCTTCATCCTCGTTTGCCGGCTTGCCCAAAAGCTTGCCATCGAAGGTGACGATGGTGTCGGCCGCGATGGTCAGCTCATTGGGCTCGGCGTGCTCGGCGGCAACGGCGGTAGCCTTGGCGCGAGCTAAGCGCTCGACAAGCGTAAGCGGGGCCTCGTCATCAAAAGGGGTCTCGTCGATGTCAGCGGGAATGACGCGGATGTCGTAGCCCGCTTCGCGCATGAGCTCGATGCGGCGCGGTGATTGCGAAGCCAAAATCATAGCTGAATGCCCTCGGCAACCTTCTCGACAGCCTTGTCGCCGGCGAGCGTACGCAGCAGCTCAAGCGCAAAGGGGAGCGACTGGGCCATGCCGCTGGCGGTGATGATGTTGCCGTCGTGCGTGACCTTGTCGCCGGTATAGGCGCCCTCGGGGAAACTCTTCTCAAAGCCGGGGAAGCATGTGGCGTGGCGTCCCTCGAGCAGGTCAAGCTCGCCCAGGATAAACGGGGCGGCGCAGATGGCGGCAACATGCTTGGTCGCGGCGAACTCGCAGACTACATCGCAGACGCGCTGGTCGGCGCGCAGGTTGGTGGCGCCGGGCAGGCCGCCGGGCAGCACGACGCAGTCGTACTCATCAAAGTTAATCTCGTCAAAGAGTGCGTCGCAGGTCACGGGGATCTGCAGCGAGCTTACGACCTCACGCGTGGGCATGATCGAGACGAGCGTGGCGCGCACGCCGCCGCGACGCATGACATCGACCATGGTCAAGCATTCAATAGTTTCAAAGCCATCGGCGGCGAGAACGGCAACGCTGGGCATGAGGGTTCCTTTCATAGGCGGCATACAATTAGCCGTCTTATACCCCGAAGACCTCCGCTTGCCACGCTCGATTTCCCAATGATTTTCTGAGCAATGATTAAGCGGCTAGTTGCGCCTAAGGTGGACGACGGTCTCGCAGTGGAAGGTTTGTGGGAACAGGTCGACTGGCGTGATCTTTACGGGGGAGAAGGTGCCTTCTTCGACAAAGCGTTTGAGATCGCGCGCCAGGGTGGCCGGGTCGCAGCTCACGTAGGCGACATCGCGGGCACTCGTGCTGGCGATAAGGCCGATCGCCTCGGGGGCGAGGCCTGCGCGCGGCGGGTCGACCACCAAGATGTCGGCATCCTGGTCGGGGAACTCGCGCACCGCGTCTCCGCCAATGACGTCGACGTTATCAAGCTTGTTGATTTCCAGGTTACGGCGTAGATCGCGCACGGCGGGGCCGTAGGCCTCGACGGCAGCGACAAAGTCGCAGCGGCGGGCGAGCGGCAGGGTAAAGGTGCCGGCACCGCAGTACAGGTCCACGGCAAGCTCGTCTTCCTGCGGGTCGAGCGCTTCCATGACAAGATCGATCAAAATCTCGGCACCCTTGGTGTTGACCTGGAAAAAAGACGGGGCAGACAAGCGCATCTGATCCTCGGCGATATTCTCGGTCCATGAGCCCTCTCCGGCGAGCATTTCGACCTTGGAGACACGGCGGGCCTTCTTTTCGCCCTTGCTCATCACGCGTACGATGCTCGTAGGATGAGCGGCGTCCGCCAGCACGCGGGAGACCTGCGAGCGCGGAAAAGAGCCTGTGGGCGTCCAGAGTGCGACCTCGAGTGCCTTGGTGCGGCGCGATGCGCGAATGCCCACGCGTTCGAGCCCCAAGTCATGGCTGCCGCTTAGATAGTTGAGTGCGCCGACGACCGATTTGAGTGCCTTCGGGAAGCGCTTATCGAACAGCGGACACATATCGACGGTCACGATTTTGCTGGGGTCGACACCGTGCATGCCAAGGCGCACGCGACCGTTGACGACGGTCGGTTCTAGCTCGATTTTATTGCGGTAGCCCCAGTCGTCCTTGGTGTGGCAGATGGGCTGTACCAACTCATCTGCCAGCTCAGGAGCGAACTTGCCGATGCGCTCGAGCGTGGAGCGCAGGTTTTGCTCCTTGGCGGCGAGCTGTGCCGTGCGTGAGAGATTGCCCCACGAGCAGCCGCCGCAGATGCCCACGAAGGGGCAGGGAGGCTGAATGCGATTGGGGCTTGGCTCCAGAATCTCGGTGGTGCGGGCGCGCATGAATGACTTGCCGTCCTGTACGACCTCGGCCTCGACGGTGTCGCCTGCCACGGCACCCTGCACAAAGACGGCCTTGCCGTTGTCGGCGTGCGCCAGCCCGTCGGCGCCGTAGGTCATCGATTCTATAGTGAGCTTCATATTCCTGCCTGTCATTCGCGTTGTTGTTCGCACCATGGTAGCAGGGAAAAGCGCCCCGCATCCGAGGCTTTCCTCAAATGCGGGGCGCTTCTACAAACTGCTTCTACAAACGACTATTTCGTCTTGCCGGTAATGAGCGTCTTAAGACCCAGGCCGATCAGACCCAGGCCCATGCGCACGCGGCCGGGGCGATGGCGCTCGATGGCCTTGGTCTTGCCAGCGGGCTTATCGCGACGGGCGCTCGTCTCGGGTGCGGGCTTGGTGACCTGCGGATCGGGCTGAGGTGCAGGTGCAGGCTCGGGCTCAATGACGGTCGCCTGGACCTCTTGGACCTTGGGTGCTACTGGCTGCGGCTCGGCCTCGGAGGCAGGTTCCGCCTCAATGACGGGCTCGGGCGCGGCCTCGGCGTTGCGATAGGCGCGCTCCAGCAGAGCTTCCTGCGAGTTGAAGGGTTTCTCGTCCTCTTTGCGCTCAACCGGAACCCAGGTGCCGCCACTCGTCAGGCTGCGGGCCTTCACGTTGTCGCGCAGCTGCATTCCCATGTACTCGTGCACCAGGGCGCGGCAGGTGGGGTCGAGCACGGGGAAGGCGATCTCCACGCGGTGCTCGGTGTTGCGCGTCATCATGTCTGCCGAGCTCAGGTAGATCATGTCCGAGTCCACGCCAAAGGCATAGACGCGCGCATGCTCCAAAAAACGTCCGACGATGGAGCGCACGTGCACGTTCTCGGTCTTGCCCGGAATACCGGGCTTGAGACACGAGATGCCGCGGATGATCATGTCCACGCGCACACCGGCACACGATGCCTCGGCGATCTTATCGATAACCTCGCGGTCGGTCAGCGAGTTGAGCTTAAAGAACACGCGGGCGGGCTCGCCGACAAGGGCGCGCTGAATCTCGCGGTCCAGGCCGCGCATGATGAGCGGTTTCAGTCCGGCGGGCGCCACGCCCAGGAAGCGGTAGTCGCCGCGCAGGTTGCCCAGCGACAGGTTGCGGAAGAACAGGTTGGCGTCCTCGCCGATACCGGGATGGGCGGTCATGAGCATAAAGTCACTGTAGAGCTTGGCCGTCTTCTCGTTAAAGTTGCCGGTGCCCAACAGCGTGAGACGGGTGAGCGCCATGCCCTCACGATAGGTGAGCTGGCAGATCTTGGAGTGGCACTTAAAGCCCTCGGAGCCGTAGATAACGGTGCAGCCGGCCTCTTCCAGACGTTCGGCCCACTCGATGTTGTTCTGCTCGTCAAAGCGTGCGCGGAGCTCCATGAGCACCGTGACCTCTTTGCCGTTTTCGGCAGCATCGATGAGCGACTCGCACAGGCGGCTTTGTTTGGCCACGCGGTAGAGCGTGATGCGCAGCGAGATGCACTCGGGGTCGTAGGCTGCTTCGTGCACCAGGTCCAGGAACGGATTCATGGCCTCGTAGGGATAAAAGAGCAGCTTGTCGCCCTGCAGCACTTGCTCGCGAATGGAGCGGGACATATCGATGGCGGGGTTGGGCTGCGGCTTAAACGGCGTAAAGAGCAGCTCGTTGCGTAGATGCTCGGGAATCTTGCCCTCAATGCCAAAGACGTAGCTCAGGTCAAGGGGGATATCGCAGGTAAAGACCGAGCGGCGAGAAAGCTCGAGCGCCTTGCGGATGGTCTTGAGCGTTGGCTTTTCGAGGGAGCCCGATACGGCGAGCACCACCGGCTGCAGGCGCAAGCGCTTCTTGAGGATGCGCTTCATGTGCTGGCGGTAATCCTCTTCCTCCTCGACGCCCTCGCCGTCCGGGTCGATATCGGCATTACGGGTGACGCGGATCAGCGCGCGATCCAGCGGCTTATAGGAGCCAAAGCAGCTATCCAGGCAGGCGAGGATGACGTCCTCGAGCAAGATGTAGGAGTAGGTGCCGGTGGGCGAGGGGATCTCGACCACGCGGTTCATCGAGGCGGGAATCTCGATAAGGCCCAGCAGACTCTCCTCGTCGGTGACGCCGTCCAGGCCACAAGCCAGATAGAGCGCGCCGTTGCGCAGGTTGGGGAAGGGGTGGCGCGGGTCAATGACCAACGGTGAGATGACCGGCGACACGTAGGCTTGGAAGTAGCGGGTTACAAAGGTGCGCTCCTCGGGCGTAAGCGAATCGATGCGGGCGCGGTGAACGCCCAGAGCATCAAGCTTGTCCTCGATGCTCTTAAAGATGGACTCCCAACGGGTAAGGAGCCCGGGCAGCTCTTCCATGACGGCATCGACCTGTTCTGAGGCGGTCATATTGCTCTTGTTGTCGACAGGCTGTTTTTTGAGCTCCGCCAGATCGGACAGGCCGCCCACGCGCACCATAAGGAATTCGTCGAGGTTGGACTCGAAAATCGACACGAACTTTAGACGCTCGAACAGCGGAACGGTCTCGTCGAAGGCTTCGTCAAGCACGCGGTTGTCAAAGCGCAGCCAGCTAAGCTCTCGGTTTTGCGTGTACGAGAAGTCGCGCGGCGGCTTGCGCAGTTTGGCGGCCTTTTGCTTCTTTTCGATTTTGCTCGGCATATGCATCTGTCCGTTCAGTCCCCGCAGGGGACGGTAGCCTAACTCTAATTCACTATTGTCTCAATTTAGTCGACCACTGGCACGGACGTATCGCGTGAACGGTATCTTTACCTACTTCTTACGCTGACAAG
>CAUFXK010000078.1 GCA_959596495.1 uncultured Collinsella sp.
GAGCTCGATCCCCGCGTGCAGGGCATCCCCAGCACCAAGGGCTCGCTGTAACCTGTCCCTTTTTGGCAGGTTTTGGATGAGATAAGGGAGGGTCGCGTGGGCGAACCGAAGATCGTGGTGGTCGACTACCACAAGGGCAACTTGTCGAGCGTCGTGCGCGGGCTTGCGCGCGCCGGTGCCGCCGCCTGCACCTCGGACGATCCGGAGCAGATCTGCAACGCCGACGGCCTGGTCATCCCGGGCGTGGGCGCGTTCTATGACGCGATCGCCTTTATGCGCCAGAGCGGCGAGGCGGACGCGGTGCTCGACGCCGTTGCTGCTGGAACTCCGCTGCTCGGCATCTGCCTGGGCCTTCAATTATTTTTTGAGCGCGGCAACGAGGGCGTGCCGGCGGACGAAGGCGCGGTTGCCGACGGCAACACCCCCGAGCAGGCCGGTGGCCCCTGGGTCGATGGCCTGGGCATCATGCGCGGCTCTTGCACGCGCTTGGAGTCGAGCCGTCTGAAGGTCCCGCACGTGGGCTGGGATCAGGTGCACATGACGCCTGCCGGTGCGGCCGATCCGCTACTTGCCGGTTTTGCCGAGGGTGCCAACATGTACTTCACCCACAGCTATGCGGTGGCCGACGATGCCGATGCCGCCGATGTTCTGGCACGCACGCACTACACGCGGGGCTTCCCGTGCATCGTGCGCCGCGGCAACGTGTGGGGCTGCCAGTTCCATCCCGAGAAATCCTCTGCGCTGGGTCAGCGCATCCTTAAGAACTTCGTGAGCATCGTCGAGGAGGTTGGCAGATGATCCTGTTACCCGCAATCGATTTGATCGGCGGCAAGGTCGTGCGCCTAGAGCGCGGCGACCGCAGCCGCTGCAAGGTATATTCCGACGACCCCGTGGCCGTTGCCCGCTCCTTTACCGAGCAGGGTGCGAGCTGGGTGCACGTCGTCGACCTGTCCGCTGCCTTTGGCGAGGACGAGGACGCGTGCGCTGCCAACTCGGCGGCGATCGAGGCCATCTGCGGCGTCGACGGTCTGTCCGTGGACGTGGGCGGCGGCGTTCGCTCGCTTGCACGCATCGACGAGCTGGCAGGCTACGGCGCACGCCGCATTGCGCTGGGCACCGTGCTGGTGAGTGAGCCGGGTTTTGCCGAGGTGGCGGCCCAAGGCTTTGGCGAGCTGCTGGTGGCTGACATTGCCGCGCGCGACGGCCAGGTCAAGGTGAACGGCTGGCGCGACGGCGCGGGTGTGGCGCTCGACGATGCCGTGGCGCAGCTTTCCGAGCTGGGCTTTAAGCATCTGGTGTATACCGACATCGCGCGCGATGGCATGCAGACGGGCGTCGATGTGGCGGCGTATCGCCATGTGGCCGAGGTCGCGGGCTTTTCCGTCGTGGCTTCGGGCGGCATCTCGACGCTCGACGACATCCGTGCGCTGGCCGCGGTGGGCGAGGGCGCGATTGAAGGTGCCATCACCGGTCGCGCGCTCTACGAGGGCAACTTTACGCTGGTACAGGCGTTGGCCGCCGCCCAAGGGGAGGAGTAGCCCATGCTTACCAAGCGCGTGATTCCCTGTCTAGACGTCAAGGACGGTCGTGTGGTCAAAGGCGTCAACTTTGTGAGCCTGCGCGATGCCGGTGATCCGGTGGAGCTGGCCCGCGCCTACGACCGCGAGGGTGCGGACGAGGTCGTGTTCCTGGACATTACCGCGACGAGCGACGACCGCGCGACGACTATCGAGATGGCAGCGCACGCGGCCGAGGAGCTCGCCATTCCCTATACCGTTGGCGGCGGCTTTCGCGACCTGGCGGGCATGCGCACCATGGTTGCCGCCGGTGCCGACAAGGTGTCGCTTAACTCTGCCGCCGTGCGCGATCCGTCGTTGATCAGCCAGGCCGCCGCGGCGTTTGGTAGCCAGGCCGTGGTCGCGGCGATCGATGCCAAGCGTGTCGGATTGCCCGGTGCATCCGGTGCCGACAAGTGGGAGGTCTTCACGGCGGGCGGTCGCAACGCCACGGGTATCGATGCGGTGGCGTGGGCCGAGGAGGCGGCCCGTCGCGGCGCCGGCGAGATCTTGCTCACCAGCATGGATCGCGACGGCACCAAGGCTGGCTTTGACCTGGCGCTTACCCGCGCCGTGGCGCGCGCGGTGCCAATTCCCGTCATCGCGAGCGGCGGCGTGGGCACGCTCGAGCATTTTGCCGAGGGCGTGATCGAGGGCGAGGCCGATGCCGTGCTGGCGGCGAGCGTCTTTCACTTTGGAACCTTCAGCATTCGCGAAGTCAAAGAGTATATGGCCAGCCAAGGCATTCCTGTGAGGCTGGACTTCTAATGCTGCGGCTTGCCCAGGCACCCGACCTTTCGGCTCCAACCCTCCTCGCGTACTTAAGTACGCGTCGTCGGGCTTGTCGCTCGTAATCTCGGGCACCTGGACAACCCTCGCCGACCTGCGAAGTTTGAATTTGGGAAGAGAAATGGAAGAGATAACCGATCCTTCAAAGCTTACATACGACGCCAAGGGGCTGATTCCTTGTGTTGTTCAGCAGTATGACACCGGCGAGGTGCTTATGGTTGCCTGGATGAACGAGGAGTCGGTGGGGTTGACGCTCAAGACCGGCACCACGTGGTTTTGGAGCCGTAGCCGCCAGGAGCTCTGGAACAAGGGCGCGACGAGCGGCAATATGCAAGCGGTCAAGGAGCTCTGGGCCGACTGCGATAGCGATACGCTGCTGGTCAAGGTTGACTCGCCGGGTCCGGCCTGCCACACCGGCAACCGTACCTGCTTCTTTAAGAAACTCGCGTAGGACGGGCGCTCGACTAGGCGCTTGGCCAACCAGAAAGGATTGAACTATGGGTGTGCGCACCGCAAACGTTCAGGATGGAAATATCGGTGAGACGCTGACGGGGCTCGCCGAGGTGATTCACGGCCGTCGCGACGCATCGCCGCAGGAGAGCTATACCGCTCGCCTGCTGACCGATGTCGAGGACGAGCTGCTCAAGAAGCTTGCCGAGGAGGCGAGCGAGGTGATCATGGCCTGCAAGGATAACGATCACGATCACATCCGCTACGAGGCCGGCGACCTGGTCTACCACCTGCTCGTGACGCTCGAGCGCTACGGCATCACCCTCGACGAGCTGGCCGGCGAACTCAACGCCCGCCGCCACTAGTCATTGGGTAGTCATTGGGGACGTTCTTAAACGACTTGTCGTTTGGGACAGTCTTTGCCGACGCTGCCAAATAACATGCCCAATTACTACGATGAAACTGGATCTGCTGACCACATGTCGGTTTTGAGCAAATCGTCAACGCTTCTACCTGCGGTTTTATTTTCCGCATTAAGCCGATGGTCGGAGGTTTGCGGTTCATCGTAGTAAAAGGGCGTTCTTTTTGGCGGGCGGTGTTGCACGGGCGTCGGTGGTGAGCAAAACGACCTGTTTTCCTCCGTCCCCAAGGGGTCATTTGTGAAGAGTGTCCCCAACGACTAGTCTTAGGCGAGGGGCGTGGGCTCCCATTCTCCGGTGAGGTGGGGGATGTCGAAGGTTCGATAGCTACAGTCGTAGGCGTGGGCCTGGGCCTCGCGGATGTTCCAGCAGATGTCGCAGGCGCGGTGTGCGTCCGAGCCAAAGGTAATGGGCACCTCGGCATGGGCAAAGCAGCGCAAGAGGCCGGTCGCGGGGTAGTAGTCGTCGAGCCCCTTGCGCGACGCGGCAGTCGAGACCTCAACGCGCCGATTCGTGTCGTGTGCGCATTCTGCCATCTGCCCCCAGAACGGCGCGGGGTCAAAATCGGGCGCAAAGCCCTCCTTCGAAAAGCGCATGACCAGGTCGGGGTGGGCCATCACGTCAAAGTTGAGCGGGCTTTCGCAGGCGCAACACCAGTCGTCGACGTAGCGCTCCCACACGCCGCGCACGCCCAGGTTTTCCCAAACGTGCAGGTTGGTGTCATCGTCGATCCAACCGCAGCACGAATCGGGCGCATCGGGACGAACGACGTCCTCTGTCCCCGCCGTACCCGGGGTACCGGCCATGATATCGCCGGGGTTGCCAATCCAATGCACACTGCCCAGGCGTACGACGGCGCCCTGGGACCAGCGCTCAACCAAAGGCTCGCAGCCTTCATACCAATCGCACTCAAAGCCATAGATAAGCTCGAGCTCCGGCGCGATCTGCGCGGCGAGCTTGCGGGCGTCCTCAAAGGCCAGGCGATGCGCCGGCAGGTCGCCCTCGACAACCTGTACCTCGCAATTGGAATCCATGCTGGCAGGCAGGGTAAGGTGATCGGTCGAGACCATGGCACGGCAACCGGCCGCAGCAGCGGCGCGAACGTTGTCCTCAAACGAGGCGTGTCCGTCCGAGAACGAGGTGTGGGTATGGCAATCGACCAGCGGGCAGGCGGGCATGGCGACTCCTTTGCATTTGGCGAATCCGCTCCATTGTAATGGCGCGACCCCTGACGCGCCGGGAACGCTGCAAGTCGAAACCGACCGGAAAGGGCAGGCGGCGCACGCCGACGTCCGAGACGGGCAAAAGTCCCGCCCATCCCATGACGACACCCCCACGCCGCCCGCGATGTGTTAGCGTTTGGATGAACAAAACGAGCCCGTGCGGAAAGGAGCCGGACCGTATGCCATGCGATACCACATCCCCGCTGTCTCGCGAGACCGATGCGCCCGAAACTATCGTCAAACTGGAGTGCGACATCGATGACGCGTCGCCTGAGGTGCTTGCCTACGCTGCCGATTGCCTGCGCAAGGCCGGCGCCCGCGAAGTGCATTGGTTGCCGCTTTACTGCAAAAAGGGCCGTCCCGGCTGGCAGTTGCAGGTAATCTGTACCCACGAGGATATCGAGCGCCTGCAGACGATTGTCTTTTTGGAAACCACGACCAATGGCATCCGCCGCCAGGTTATGGAGCGCGTTTGCCTACCACGCCGCTTTGAGCGCGTAACAACGCCATGGGGCGAGGTGTCCGTCAAGGTGGCGACCTTGCCCGACGGCAGCGAGCGCGCGGCGCCCGAGTACGAAGACTGCGCCCGCCTTGCCCGCGAGCACAATGTGCCGCTCCAACGCGTGATGCAGGCGGCCCAGAGCGCGGCACTGCGATTTGAGTAACGCGGCTGGCGGCACGCCACGCCCAGCTCCATCAACCCCACCCGAAAGGATCACCATGAAATACCTCATCGCCTCCGACATCCACGGCTCGGCATACTGGACCGAGCGCCTGGTCGCCGCCATCGAGTCCGAGCAGCCCGACCGCATCGTCCTGCTGGGCGACCTGCTCTATCACGGTCCGCGTAACGACCCGCCGCGCGATTACGCTCCCAAGCGTGTGATTCCGCTGCTCAATGCCCTGGCCGACCGCATCATCGCGGTGCGCGGCAACTGTGACGCCGAGGTCGACCAGATGGTGCTCGATTTCCCGGTCATGGCCGACTACGCCACGCTGTTTGACGAGACCGGCCGTGAGCTGTTCCTGACGCACGGCCACGTCTTTGGCGCCGGCATGCACAACAGCGTCGACCACGCGCCCGCGCTGCCCGAGGGCTCCGCGCTCGTCTACGGCCATACGCACATCAAGGTCAACGAGGAGAGCGCCGCGCACCCGGGCCTGTGGCTCTTCAATCCCGGCAGCGTGAGCATTCCCAAGGACGGTACGCATAGCTACGGCATCTACGAGGGCGGCGTGTTCCGTCACGTGGTCCTGGAGGAGGAATAACTATGGCGCAGCACATGGCTCAGCAAAATGCCGAGGGTTCGCGCGACCTGTCCACGCTGGTCGACGCGTCGGCCGAGCTGCAGCATCTGGTGCAGACTATCTGGCGTCTGCGTCAGCCCGATGGCTGCCCGTGGGATCGCGAGCAGACGCATCAGAGCATCGGCAAGAACATGATCGAGGAAGCCTACGAGGCGCTCGATTGCATCGAGGCCGATGATGCCACGCATCTGCGCGAGGAGCTCGGCGACGTGCTCATGCAGGTAGTACTGCATGCGCAGATTGCGGCGGACGCCGGCGAGTTTACGCTGGCCGACGTGGCGCGCGATATCGACGCCAAGCTCATCCGCCGCCACCCACACGTGTTTGGCGATGCGGACGCCGAGAGCTCCGACGAGGTGCTCAAGATTTGGGATGAGGTCAAGCTTGCCGAGAAGGTTGCCAAGGACAAGGCCGTGGCAGCGGGCGAAGCTGCGCCCGAGGGTCTGCTCGACGGCGTGCCCACGCATCTGCCGGCGCTGATGCAGGCGCAGAAGGTGTCGCGCAAGGCGGCTGCCGTGGGCTTTGAGTGGGAGACGGTCCAGGATGTGTGGGACGAGGTAGCTGAGGAGCGTGCCGAGTTTGAGGCCGAGGAGCCCGGCTCGCCCGAGCGCGAGATGGAGTTTGGCGACCTGCTCTTTGCCCTAGTCAACGTTGCGCGCAAAGAAGGAATCGACGCCGAGAGCGCCCTTCGCGCCAGCACGGCAAAGTTCCGCCGTCGCTGGGCTGCGATGGAGGCCGCCGTGCACGAGGCGGGCGATGACCTCGCCGCCTGCTCAACCGCTCAACTCAACGACCTGTGGGACCAAGCAAAAGCAAGCGAGTGAGGCCTGCGTCTCTCACGGCATCCATTCGTAGAGAGGTCTCTACAAGCAAAAAGCCATATACAACGGAAGATGTGCCAGCTGTGCTTCGGCATCCCACTCGAGTTGTTTAGGGTGCAACACGTAAGCCATCCCAATCTTCTTGTTAAAGCGCGCGCGGAATCGGTCGAGGGAGATGGTTCCGTATCTGCGTGGCGACTTAACTTCGATGGGGCTGATGCGCGGCTTTCCGGCGGCATTGACATAGGGTCGGGTAACGAGGAAGTCGATTTCCATGCGCTCCTCCCCCTCCTTCTTTCCGCTTTGGGAATAAAAGAAGAGTCTGTATCCATTGGCCTTTAGAGATTGGGCAACGTAGTTTTCGGTAAGCATTCCTTCGTTCAATCCGATGTCGCCGCGAAGCACGGCCCTGTAAACGTCTTCATCGGTATCGTTGTTGTCAGAGAAGGCAAGCGTTACAAGCAGGCCGGTGTCCGCCATGTAGCACTTGAGGGCCGTTTGCTCCATGCTGAGTGAAAGGCCCACGCTCGGTTCGCTTGCGGCATAGCAGATATTGGCAATTCGCGCGTCTGCCAGCCAAAAGAAGGCTTCTTCGTAGGTGCGCATGCGTGCGTTTTTATCAAGTGAGGAAAGCTTGAATCGTTTTTCGTGCCTAGAGAGCTGACCCGGGATGCCATCGAGTACGGAGACGACTTTGAATTCGTAACCGGTTG
The DNA here is from genome assembly GCA_959596495.1 of uncultured Collinsella sp. GTDB lineage: Bacteria > Actinomycetota > Coriobacteriia > Coriobacteriales > Coriobacteriaceae > Collinsella. The sequence continues at coordinate 7,280 of CAUFXK010000078.1, forward strand.
CAAAACGAGAGATATCGTTGCGATAGAGCTGGACGATTCGGCGCTTCGAAGCGTCGACGGGCGCAAAAGCGCGCTGTTCAACATAGATGGATACCGGCTCAGGCATGCCGCCTACGAGCATGTATTCGCGCATAAGGGAGAGCGCTCTGCGATGTAGGGCATCGGGGAGCGGCTTCATCTTGTTAAAACTCATGCGAATGAGATCGGCCAGCCCCTTTTCGTCCATGCCCCAAAGAAACTCCTCAAAGTCGAGGGGTTCAAGTTCCAGAGACTCTTCCTCGGATGGGATGACGATATCTTTAATGTTCTGCTTGATGCTGAGCAGGGATCCAGTTTCGATGTAGTCGTAACGTCCGTCTGCAACGAGATACTTGATGAGTCCGCGTGCTTGCGGGTACATCTGGACCTCGTCAAAGACGATAAGCGTCTCGTGTTCATAGAGTTTGACGTTATAGAAAACCGAGAGATAGAGGAAGAGCGAGTCGAAGTCAGTGCGATAGTCCTCAAAATATTGCTTAACTTCGGCAGGTGCTTGAAAGAAATCAATGACAAGGCAGGACTTGTATTCGGTTTCTCCAAACGTGCGGGCAAGCGTGCTCTTGCCGACGCGGCGGGCTCCTTCAATAAGAAGTGCTGTTTTACCAGCGTTTTCATGCTTCCATTTTAGTAGTTTGTCATAGGCTTTTCGTTTAAGCATGGCTACCTCGTACACGATATCCAGAACTTTTATAACCTGATTATGCACGATATCCAGAACTTCAGACCCTTAGAATTGCACGATATCCAGAACTTTGAACGATGTAAAAGCACATTATTGGCTCTTTCATTCGCAAGCCAGGTAAAGACGGTATGCCGATAGAAGAATTTAATGGGGGGGGGCGACCTCTAGAGATGAATGCTCGGTGCAAAAACAAGCGCCCCAAAGAATGATTTCTCCAATTCATATG
>CAUFXK010000079.1 GCA_959596495.1 uncultured Collinsella sp.
AAACTGGTTCTAACTGGTATTAAGTCAAAAAGACCAATTCACATATCTTCACAATGACCTGCAATTTTTCTTCACGCTATTTTTAGCCGCCCTGCGTTGTTTAGACACAGGAAAAGATCCGATCTTTTGCCAAAGCATTTCGAAACGGTTTCAAAACCGCAGGTAGAAGTGTTAACGACCGGTAAACGGTCGATTTATCACCGTGAGCGGTGCAAAAACGTTTTACCGTATGAATCAAGGAAAGCGACCTCTTCTGGGGTGATATAGTGACAACAACACGTCACGTGGTTACTACCAGTTTAGAAACCACTGGTCTTCAAAGAACGCTTTCCAAGAAGCTTTAAGGGCGAGCGCCCGCTGGCTTCCGAAAATCATCGGACTCAGATTGTACACACCTTCGGAAGGGAAATTTGAATGGTTGGCTTTATTCTTACCGGTCATGGACAGTTCGCACCCGGCCTTGCAAGCGCTATCGCGATGGTTGCCGGCGACCAGCCTGCTTTTACCGTCGTTCCTTTTGAGGGCGACCAGGCCGCATCCTACGGTGAGGATCTCCGCGCCGCTATTACCGCCATGCGCGAGGAGTGCGATGGCGTGCTCGTCTTTACCGACCTGCTTGGCGGCACCCCGTTCAACCAGTCGATGATGATTGCCCAGGATGTCGACAACGTCGAGGTTCTGACTGGCACCAACCTTCCCATGGTTATTGAGCTTCTGTTCCTCCGAGGCAATGCCACGCTCGCCGAGCTTGGCGAGCAGGCCGTGACCGTTGGACAGACGGGCGTCACCGCCCAGACGGTCGCATCCGTTGCCGGCTCCGAGGAAGAGGATATCTTCGGCGACGAGGACGGCATCTAATGGCCGATTTCGGAGCCAACGTCCTGAGCTCCTCGGTCGCCCTTTTAGGCCTGCTTGTCATCATGGGCTTGATTTACACCATCTGGTCGCAAATCAACATGAAGAAGAAGCAGAAGTACTTCAAGGAGCTGCACACCGAGCTCAAGCCGGGTCAAGAGGTTCTTTTCGCCGGCGGTATCTACGGAACCGTCAAAGGCATCGAAGGCGAGAAGGTCCAGATCAAAGTCCGATCCGGAGCCGTCGTAGATGTTTCGCGTTACGCGATTCAGGAGATCAAGTAACTGTCGTCAGCAAATAACGAAAGGAAGCTGATCAACATGGCAGAACCCAACATTCTTCTTACCCGCATCGATAACCGACTGGTTCATGGTCAGGTTGCCACCCAGTGGAACTCCACCCTGGGCTCCAACCTCATCCTCGTCGCCAACGACGACGTGGCGTCCAACACCATGCGCCAGAACCTCATGAAGATGGCCGCTCCCGCCGGCGTCGCTACGCGTTTCTTCTCTCTGCAGAAGACCATCGACGTCATTGGCAAGGCGAGCCCGCGCCAGAAGATCTTCATCGTGGCCGAAACACCGGAAGACGTGCTTACGCTCGTCAAGGGCGGTGTGCCTATAAAGAAGGTAAACATCGGCAACATGCACATGTCGGAAGGAAAGCGCCAAGTCGCCACCTCCGTCGCAGTTAACGACGAGGATGTCGCTGCGTTTAAAGAGCTGCAGGAATTGGGGGTGGAGTTGGAGATCAGGCGCGTTCCGAGCACGCCTGTTGAGGACACGAGCAAGCTCTTCTCGTAATCCTCGTGATCCACGTTGTCAGGAGTGAAACCCTGACGTTCTGTACGTGAAATCCAAAGTGCGTACATACATTTTGAAAGGAGGAGCAAGATGGAATACTCGATCATCCAGATCGCTCTGGTCTTCGTCGTCACGTTCATCGCGGCAATCGACCAGTTTGACTTCCTCGAGTCTCTCTATCAGCCCATCGTCACCGGCGCCGTCATCGGTCTTATCCTTGGCGACCTTAACACCGGTCTTCTCGTGGGTGGTACCTATCAGCTCATGACGATCGGCAACATGCCGATCGGAGGCGCTCAGCCGCCTAACGCCGTCATCGGCGGCATCATGGCAGCCATTCTCGCTATCGCCACGGGCCTCGAGCCCAACGCGGCAGTCGGCCTCGCCATTCCGTTCGCTCTGCTTGGCCAGCTTGGCGTTACCCTGGTCTTCACGCTTATGTCCCCGCTTATGTCCACGGCCGATAACATGGCTCACAACGCGGACACCAAGGGCATCGAGCGCCTGAACTACTTCGCCATGGCTCTGCTCGGCCTGATCTTCGCTGTCGTCGTCACCCTGTTCTTCATCGCTGGCGCTACCATCGGTCAGACCATCGCTTCTGCCATCCCGACTTGGCTGCAGACCGGTCTCTCCGCTGCAGGCGGCATGATGCGCTTCGTCGGCTTCGCCGTCCTGCTCAAGGTTATGATGAACCGCGATATGTGGGGCTTCTTCCTCATGGGCTTTGGCCTCGCGCTCATCACCGTTGCCAACGATTCGCTGGCAACCCCTGCTCTGCTCATCCTCGCTCTCATCGGCTTCGGCATCGCTTTCTGGGACTTCCAGCAGCAGACCGAGCTGAAGGGTGCAGCTGTTTCTGACGGAGGTGACTTCGAAGATGGCATCTAATGAGTATGTGATCCCGGAGCACTACGAGGATCTCACTCCTGCTCCGCAGCTCGACCAGAAGACCCTCAACAAGATGGCTTGGCGCTCCTGCTTCCTGCAGGCATCGTTCAACTACGAGCGCATGCAGGCCGCTGGCTGGCTTTACTCCATCATCCCCGGTCTGGAGAAGATCCACACCAACAAGAACGACCTCGCGGCTTCCATGAGCCACAACCTGGAGTTCTTCAACACCCACCCGTTCCTTGTCACCTTTGTTATGGGCATCGTGCTTTCGCTCGAGCAGAACAAGGTTGACATCCCCACGATCCGCGCCGTCCGCGTCGCCGCAATGGGCCCGCTCGGTGGTATCGGTGACGCCCTGTTCTGGCTGACGCTCGTGCCTATCACGGCCGGCATCACCTCCAACATGGCCATCAACGGCAACGCCGCTGCACCGATCATCTTCCTGGTGATCTTCAACGTCGTCCAGTTCGCTCTGCGCTTCTGGCTCATGAACTGGTCCTACAAGCTTGGCACCAGCGCTATTGACGCTCTGACCGCCAACATGCAGGCCTTCACGCGTGCCGCTTCCATCATGGGCGTCTTCGTCGTCGGTTGCCTGGTCGTCACCATGGGTGGCACCCAGATCAACCTCCAGATCCCCAACGGCACCACCCGTGGTCTCTCCGCTACTACCGTGATCGTCTCCGAGAAGGAGGCCGAGAACTTCACCGGTATGGAGGGCATCGATACCGAGACCGCTGAGGCCGGTACCATCGCCATGACCGATAAGGACGGCAACGCCCTTACCGCTTCCGATGCCGACGGCAACGCTGTCGAGTGCGGCGTCACCGATCTGGGTAACGGCATGGAGTCCGTGACCTACGGCACCGTTACCGAGGATCCGGTCAACTTCTCTGTTGCCGACACCCTCAACACCATCGTCCCGAAGCTCGTCCCGCTTATGCTTACGCTGCTGCTTTACTACATGTTCGCTAAGCACAGCTGGACCCCGACCAAGGGCATTCTCCTGCTCTTCGTCCTTGGCATCCTGGGCGCTGGCCCGCTTGGTCTCTGGCCGAGCATCTGGTAAGGCTCTAGCTTGAGGGGTGTGTCCCTACGCGGCTCACACCCCGACCCCTTAAGCCATGTGTATGTTAAAAGCCGCGTGCTCGAAAGAGCGCGCGGCTTTTGTTTTCTTAATGATTCGGGTGTGGCAGACAGATAATGCATAACACCCTAGGTAGTTAGCCGAATTCGAGCAAAAGGGAGGATAGGATGGCGATCGGAGCGCGTAAGCAACCGCTGTACGATCAGCTGGTCGATATTCTGACCGAAAAGATTGACCATGAATATCGCGCCGGTGACATGATTCCTTCCGAGCGCGAACTTTCGGAGCGCTATGGTCTCTCGCGCACTACGGTACGCCTGGCTCTGCAGGAACTGGAGCGTTTAGGACTGGTGGTTCGGCAGCACGGTCGCGGTACCTTTGTGACCGACCGTTCGGCAAAAGCAACCAATCTTATGCAGTCCTACAGCTTTACCGAGCAGATGCGCGCGATGGGTCGAGAACCCGAGACCACGATTCTCGAGTTTTGCGAGATGGAGGCCGATAAGAATCTGGCCGAGCATATGGGATTGCGCATCGGTGATCGCATTTTTAAGCTCAAGCGTCTTCGCTCTGCCGACAACATGCCCATGATGGTCGAACGCAGCTATCTACCGGTTCGTCAATTTCTGTCCCTAAAGCGACCGCTGCTGGAGCGTAAGCCGCTTTACGATGTGATTGAGCAGGACTTTCAGCAAAAGATTCGCGTGGCCGAAGAGGAGTTCTATGCGAGCATAGCCCGTCCCACCGATGCCCACCTTTTGGGAATTGTCGAGGGCTCGCCTGTGCTCGATTTGGTCAGGACTACGTATAACGAGTCAAACGAGGTAGTGGAGTACACACTCTCGGTTGCTCGTGCCGATCAGTTTAAATACAAGGTTTACCACCAGCGCAGTAACTAGTGCTCGCATCGTTTCCATATGGTGATTCTTTGCATTTAACTGGTTACTACCAGATAACCAACCGAAGTGTATAATTGCACGTCAGAGGATTACTTCTAGAGAGAGGTATTAGAAATGTTCGAGAAGAGTGTCGAGGAGCTCACCGAGCTCGGCGCCCAGATCACCACGGCCGAGATTGCTCAGCAGCCCGAGCTTTGGCGTGATACGCTCAACATCTATCGCGAGAACAAGGAGGCCATCGAGGCCTTCCTGGCCGAGGCTCGCGCTATGGGCGAGGGTCGTCTGTCCGTTGTCTTCACCGGTGCCGGTACGTCCGACTACGTTGGCGATACCTGCGCCCCGTACCTGCGTCACGCTGGCAACACTGATCTCTACGACTTTAAGCCCATCGCCACGACCGACATCGTGAGCGCCCCGCGCGACTTCCTGCGCGCCGAGGATCCCACGCTCGTGGTTTCCTTTGCCCGCTCTGGCAACAGCCCCGAGAGCCTTGCCGCCGTTGCCGTTGCCAAGGAGCTCGTCCACAACGTCAAGTTCCTCAACATCACCTGCGCTCCCGAGGGCAAGCTTGCCGTCGAGTCTGCCGATGATCCCAATGCGCTGACGCTGCTCATTCCGCGCGCCAACGACAAGGGCTTCGCCATGACCGGTTCTTATTCCTGCATGACCCTGCTCTCCACCCTTATTTTCGACACTGCCTCTGACGAGCAGAAGGCCGAGTGGGTCGAGACCATCGCCAAGATGGGCGAGGAGGTCATCTCCCGTGAGCCCGAGATCGCCGATTACCTGGCTGGCGATTTCAACCGCGTGACCTACTTGGGTTCTGGCTCCTTCGGTGGCCTTGCTCAGGAGAGCCAGCTCAAGATCCTCGAGCTCGCTCACGGTCTGGTCGCTACTTCCTACGACACCTCCATGGGCTATCGTCACGGACCTAAGTCCTTCGTCGACGATAAGACGCTCGTCTTCGTGTTCGTCAACAACGACGCCTACACCCGTCAGTACGACATCGACATCCTAAACGAGATCGGTGGCGACGAGATCGCTCAGCACACCATCGCCGTTCAGCAGGAAGGTGCCACCGTCTATGAGGGTGAGTCCTTCACCTTTAAGGGCTACGAGGCACTTCCCGAGGGTTACCTTGCTCTGCCGTTCGTGATGTTTGCCCAGGCTATCAGCCTGCTCAACTCCGTCCGCGTGGGCAACACGCCCGATACGCCGAGCCCCACCGGCACGGTCAACCGCGTGGTTAAGGGCGTGACGATTCACCCCTTCACCGCTTAATCGCGTCCCCCTGTAAGGGCGCCCGTCCGCTCATAACGGCGGGCGGGCGCTTTTTGTTTTACGTGAGCTGGGTATAAGCATTACCACAGTCAACTGCTTTAGAAGCGAGGAGTGCATATGAGCACGTACGCAATTAAGGCTGACAAGTTCTTCTTGCCGGCAGGCCCGCAACTGGGCGGCTATCTTATGGTCGAGGATGGCGTTTTTGGCGCCTGGCAGGCCGACGAGCCCTCTTGCGAGATTAAGGACTATACGGGATCGTGGATCGCACCGGGTATGGTCGATACTCACATCCATGGCTTCTACAACCACTCAACTACCGATAACGATCCCGAGGGCATCGATATCAGCTCAACCGAGCTCGCCCGTCGCGGTACCACCAGCTGGCTGCCCACGACGTTCACCGATGGCGTCGAACAGATCAAGGACGCCTGCGCTGCTATCGCCAAGGCGGACGAGGGCCGCGGCCCCGACTTCTGCGGTGCCCGCATTCAGGGCATCTACCTGGAGGGCCCCTTCTTTACCATGAAGCACGTGGGCGCGCAGAACCCCGCTTACCTGATTGACCCCTCCGAGGAGGTTTTCGACCAGTGGCAGGAGGCTGCGGGCGGTCGCATCGTTAAGAGCGCCATGGCCGCCGAGCGCGACGGTGCCGCTGCTTATGCGGCTGCTCTGAACGCCAAGGGCGTGGTGACCAGCATCGGTCACTCCGACGCCACCTACGATGAGTGCATCGCCGCTATCAATGCCGGTGCCAGCTGCTTTACGCATACCTATAACGGCCAGCGCGGTCTGCATCACCGTGAGCCCGGTGTCGTGGGTGCTGCCATGTCCACGCCCGAGACCTACGCCGAGATCATCTGTGACGGCAAGCACGTAAACCCTGCCGCCATCAAGGCACTGCTGCAGGCAAAGGGCTGGCAGCACACGGTGCTCATCACCGACTGCCTGGGTTGCGGCGGCATGCCCGAGGGCAGCTACACCAGTGGTGGCATGGACGTCATCATGAAGGACAACCTGTGCTGGCTCGCTGACGGCAAGAGCATTGCCGGCTCGGTGCTCACGCTTGCCCAGGGCGTCAAGAACATTGTCGATTGGGGCATCGCCAGCGCCGATATCGCCATTCGCATGGCAACCGAGGTGCCGGCTCGCTCTGCACACATCGAGGATAAGTGCGGCAGCATCATGCCGGGTCGCGACGCCGACTTTGTCGTGTTCGACCATGAGCTCACCCTCGTCGAGACGTATGTTGGCGGCCAGAGCGTCGGCAACGCCTTTACCGAGTAACGATAGAAAAAGACGGCGGGCCCGAAATTGCTCGGACCCGCCGTATGGGTTAAACGCTCAAAAGCACCTTAACAGTTACAGCTTGTTAGCAATCTTCTTTGCCGTGCGCTTAACGCCGGCCACAAGACCTCCCGCAGGATGCTCCTTCTCGTATGCTAGACGCTTCTCGCGCTTGGCGTACTCTTCGACGATGATGTCGCCATACTCGTCTTCGATCTTGTCGAAGAAGTCGACGGCGCCCTTAATTTCCTCAGCGGTCGGGTGTCCCTTTTGGACACCGCCGGCGAGCTTGAACGGTCCCCACGTATCAAAGCCGGGGCAGCCGTAGACACCCATAAAGATGGCCTGCCTCATGCGGCAGATGCCATCGATATCCTTGCCGTACCACTTGTTTTTGCCACCGTAGGTCATAAGGCCAAACACTTTGTCCTGCGGTTGCAGCACGTTAGTGAGCACGCGTGCCATATCTTTGTCGATCTCGGAGTAATAGATGCCCGTGGCGACACCGATCAGATGATATTCGTGCAGGTTGGGATACTCGTTTTTGCCGAGCGCTTTGACGTCGAGGGTATCGATCTCGGGGTGTGCCTCAACGATGGCGTCCACGAGCTTTTTCGTATTGCCGTGATGGCGCGAGGCGTAGAGGATGATGGTTCGCATAAGAAGGCCTTTCAGCTGTAATTGCATCAATGTCTGTATGGTACCCCGTTGCACGGCTGGGATACCGGACGCATCGATGAACGTGCGGGTTTGTCCTTTGGTTAGGGCCGAGACGGGTACTTGCGAGCAAAAAGCAGTTGTTCGAAAGGATGGGCAATGGAATACGCTCTCTCCAACGATTCGATTTCTATTAAGGTGTCCACGGCTGGTGGTTCGTTTACCTCGATTGAGGCTGGAGGTCGAGAGTACTTGTGGCAGGGCGATCCCGCCGTGTGGTCCGGCCAGGCACCGATTTGCTTCCCGATTTGCGGAGG
>CAUFXK010000080.1 GCA_959596495.1 uncultured Collinsella sp.
GTCGCGCTACTCACCGAGCATCTCTTGGAGCTTGGCTGCCACGGCATGTCCCAAGCTCTCGTGGCTTTCGGGCATCATATGCAGATAGTCGATATCGCCCGGCTCGGCAAACTCGGCGGCATTCAAAAAGTCGCAACCAAACTGCTCGGCCACGTGCGCATAGTACTCGCCAAAATGTTCAGATGCCTCAACGGAATGCTCGTCAAAGTCGGTCATATACACATCGGCGATTTGCGGCTTAATCTTGATAGGAGCCATCAGCAGGATGCGCGGGCAAGGCGCAGCGTCGGTCCACGGAAACGCGCGGACGGCGCGAATCAGCGCCATGGCGCCACGGGCGATATCGGAAGCTGTCACGTTAAAGACCGTCTTGCAGTCGTTGGTGCCCAGCATGATCACAATGGCGTCCAGCGGCTTATGGGCCTCGAGCAGCATCGGAAGCGCGCGAATACCGTTGAGGTTGGTGTCCAGATGGCACATATCGTCGCGCACCGTCGTGCGGCCGTTGAGCCCCTCCTCAATCACATGCCAGCCCTCGCCCAGATCACGCTGCGCCACGCCACACCAGCGCACATCCCGCGCATAGCGCACCGCGGTGCCGTCGCGCATGCCCGCGGATCGTAACCATAGGTGTTGCTGTCACCAAAGCATAGAACGTTTTTCATCGTAAGCTCCCCACTCAATAAAAAGCCGACGGGAGCAGCCCCCGTCGGCTCGGTATATCGCATCACGCGCACCGTTTACAGGTACTTGCGCCAGTCGTCGTCATCCTCGTCATCCTCGGCAGCGGCCTGAGCCTGCTCGGCGGCACGGGCGGCTGCGGTGCGGGCGGCAACCTGAGCATAGGACTCCTCGTTGCGCTCGGGGAAGTTTGCCAATACGTGCTCGAACTTGGCAAAGTCCTCATCCCAGCGCGTAGAAGGCACAGCAAAGAACACCTGCTTGACCTTAAAGTCGCCCGACGCGAGCTCCTTGCGGAAGAGCTCGGCCACGGCCTCTGCGTCAAAGCCGTTGTTGTCGCAGCCCCAAGCGCCCAGCACGAGCTTCTCGCGACCTAGCTCGTCGCAGATGGCAAGCACAAAGCGAATGCGGTCGCGCAGGGCATCCAGCAGAGCATCGTCGCTCACGCGATACTCCTGGCGGGCGCGCTTAACGTTGGGCGCGGCGGCCACGATCACGTCGGCGTATGCATGCACGTGGTTGCGGTCGAAGCGCACCGCAGGCACCACTAGGGCACGGTTACGATAGAGCTCGCAGTTGATGTTGCGGCGACGGTTCTCGCCGTACCACTTACGCTGCCTATCGAGAACGTTGTACAGATACGAATCGGCGCACAGCGTGGCCTCCTGGCCCAGATAACCCTGAATATATCCACCGCCCGGATTGGTAAACGAGGCAAAGGCGAGCACGGCCATGTCGCAGAACTGCGCATAGCCGCGACCGTTATCGAGGATTGCCTGCGTGGCGGAGGCATCAAGCACAGTGACCTCGGGCAGGACCGGAGCGGGCTCCTCAGCAGGCGCGGACTCAGCTTCGGCGATTTCCTCGGCAGGCTCCTCGACGGGCTCGGGCGCCGCCTCGGTCTCGGGCGCTGCCTCGACCTCGGCAGTCTCCGCGTTCTCGACGTCCTCGGCGACCTGCTCTTCGGGGGCCACAGCACTCTGAACCTTGGCCTTCATCGCCGCGACAAAGCCGGCAGGCATACCGTCAAACTCGCGAACACCGGCAAGCGAACGCTCGATATCCTTGGCGCACGCTTCGGACACAGTTGCCACGTGACGCTCGGCGGCCTTGGCACGGGCCTCGCGCTTGGGATTGGGCTGACCCGCTCGGTTGGACCTGCGGTTACGGTTCCTGTTGTCGACGTCTGCCATACGTGGCCACCTTTCCTGTCGCTGCCGCTATCGGCTTTTCCCATCCATGATACCCCGCCGCGCGCAAAAAAGACGGCCCCGAAGGACCGCCTTTCGCATCGTTTTACCGTGTCCGGCAGGAAGCATCGCTATGCCGCGCTTTAATCGCGACGGCCGAGGATGTTCAGAATGCGCAGGAACACGTTGATGATGTCCACGAACAGGCTGGATGCCATGAGCACGGCGTTGGGCAGCGTGGGCGGCACCGTCGTTGCCACATAGGTGTCGTAGCCGATGAAGCCGGCGAACACCACGATCACGATCAGGTCGGTGATGGACTGCGAAACGCCCATGAACATCAGCACGATCTCGACCAGAATCGTGGCAAGCAGGATGCCAAAACCAATGCCATACACACGCTGGAAGAACTTGGGGAAGGTCACGCCCAGCGCACCAAAGACAAAGGTGATGGCGGCCGTGGCGATAAAGGCGGTGTTAATGGTAGGCAGGTCGTAGTTGGCAAGACCAAACGACGCCGTCAGGCCAAAGGTGCTCGCAAAGACCACGTAGCCCACGAGTGACAGGCCCACGGACTGTTTGCTGGCAGCAGCCGACATCATGACCATGCCGACGATGGTCAAAATAAATGAGCCAAAGACCAGCGGCAAAGCGGCGCCGCTCATCATCATGCGCGCAAACGACATGGTGCTCGTAAAGTAAGCACCGGCGCCCATGGCGCAAAAGCCCAAAAAGATCAGAGCAGACATGACAAGGTTGTACGCGCGCGGCGACATCTCCTTGGCACGGCTTGCGCCGGTCTCGATGGGGCCATTCTGATAGCCCTGGATATCGTTCATAATTTCGTCCTTTCAAAAAGCACCGCGACGGCGCCGTAGCTGACAAGTTTCCTGCCATTGTACCCGAACGCCACGCGTTCTTACCTGCGGCGCTCGCTCTCGAGTGTTCGGTCGAACGCCCACACCCACCAACGCATCACGTGTGCCTGCGAGCCGTCCGCCCGCTCGCGCGTCTGGTCCTCCAGATACAACTCGGTCGCGTGCCCGCCAAAACGCACCTTATAGGTTGCCGTACGAATGCCGTGAACCGTCAAGCCAAACCCAGTGGTCGAGACAATCTCGTCAATCGTAAAGCAACGACCGTCGACCCAGCAGACGGTGACCGGCACGACCTGTCCGCCCGCGAGGATGCGAGCCACGACGTCCACATACTGCTTGTGCACGCGCCGAGTTTTGCCATCTGTCTGTCGATATTCCATGTCTCCTATTATCGAACGCATGTTTGCATATTGTAAAGCGAACAGACTGTGGTTTTGGGGTGTTGGGGCGCGCGCACGTGTCCTCATGGTGTGTTAGCAAAAAGAACACCCACGGTCAACAGGGCTAATATTCAATTTTAGTGCCAAAAAATTCACTGCTCCCATCAGAACTCGGTAAAGAAACCCGCAGGAGGTGATACGATTTATCATGTTTCTGTAACGTGCCTGCAAACTTCGAGAAAGCCCATATATGGACGTAACGTTCTCAACCTTCCTCGGCCAACTTGTGTCGAACCCAGTCCTTGCCGTCACCGTGATCCTCGCGCTCGGCGCCATCTTCGTCAATGGATGGACCGACGCACCCAACGCCATCGCGACCTGCGTCACTACGCGTTGCATGCCCGCCCGCGCCGCTATTCTCATGAGTGCCGCATTCAACTTCTTGGGCGTGCTCATCATGACGCACTTTAACGCGAGCGTCGCCAACACCATCTCCCATATTGTCGACTTTGGCAGAAACAGCACCATGGCGCTCGCGTGCCTCTGCGCGGCACTCTTCTCCATCGTCGTCTACGGCGCCACAGCGTCGCGTTTTGGCATCCCCACCTCGCAAAGCCACAGCCTTATCGCCGGCCTGACCGGTGCCGCCATCGCCCTCGGCGGTGCGAGCAGCGTCAACGTCCACGAGTGGATGAAGGTCATCTACGGCCTGGCGCTCTCCATCGGTCTGGGCTTTGTCATGGGCTGGGTCCTGTGCAAGCTCGTCTCGATTCTTTTCGCCGCCGCCAACAGGCGACGTGCCAATGTCTTCTTTAAATACGCTCAGATCGCGAGCGCTGCGGCCATGAGCTTTATGCACGGCGCGCAGGATGGACAGAAGTTCATCGGCGTGCTCTTTTTAGGCGTGGCCTTTGCCAGCGGCCAGACGAGCGTCGGCGATGCCGGCATCCCCATCTGGATTATGCTGCTATGCTCGGCCACCATGGGCATCGGCACCAGCGTGGGCGGCGAGCGCATCATCAAGTCCGTTGGCCAGAGCATGGTCAAGCTCGAAAAGTACCAGGGCTTCTCCGCCGACCTGGCGGGCGCCGCGAACCTGCTGCTTGCCACCCTTACCGGCATCCCCGTGTCCTCCACGCACATCAAGACCTGCGCCATCATGGGCGTCGGTGCCGTCAAACGCCTCTCGGCCATCAACTTCGGCGTCGTCAAGGACATGATGTTCACCTGGTTCTTCACCTTCCCCGCCTGCGGACTCATCAGCTTTGTCATGGCCAAGCTGTTCATGATGTTCATCTAGTCAAACCGAACGTCCATCCGGACCGTAACACCTCGCCCACCCGTCTTCGCCTCGAAAGGACCCACTCATGGCAAAGAAACCCGATTCGTTCTACTTTGACAACTACGTCGCCTGCGCCGACCTCGCCGTCCAGGCCGCCGAGCTGCTTACCAAGATTTTCGAGAACTTCGATCCCGCAAAGATTCACGATATGCTCGACAAGATGCATGCGATCGAGCATGCGGCCGACAAGAAGCACCATGAGCTTGAGGACGCCCTGCTCACCGCCTTTATCACCCCGCTTGAGCGCGAGGATCTGGATCTGATGAGCTGCTCGCTCGACACCGTGCTCGACCGCATCGAGGGCGTCGTGCAGCGCGTCTACTTCACCAACATCCAGAGCATCCACCCCGATGCCATCGTCATCGCTCACAAGGTGACCGACGCCTGCCGCGCCATGAAGGACCTTATGGTCGAGCTTCCCAACTACCGCAAGTCCAAGACCCTGCGCGAACTCGTCATCCAGATCAACACCATCGAGTCCGAGGCCGACGAGCTCTATATCAACGCCATGCGTAACCTGCATGTCAACGGCAAGGACCCGCTCGAGGTCATCGCCTGGCGTGACGTGTACGCCTTCCTGGAGTACTGCGCCGACTGCTGCGAGAATGTGGCCGATGTCGTGGATTCGATTGTCATGAAGAACAGTTAATTGGGGGTACATGTCCCACCGGTCGCGGGCCCGGCCACTAATAACCTTTTTCACTCCGGCTGCAAGCAGAGTCGTTCAAAAGGTTATTAGTGGTCGGGCCCGCTCCCTTATGTACCGCCATTGGGAACTTTGGCTGAGGGGTTGGGCGCGGTGAGGCCTTTGCTGTAATGGCCCTTGATTGCCCGGGGTATTACTTTGGTATTCGATGAGCGTTTGGCTGGATAGGGCTTTGGGTACCCTTTTGCTTAGTTTTGGGTTGTTTTATTAGCTTTGGAGGGCTTGTATGTCTTATTTGGATCTGGCTCGTGGTCGGTATTCTTGTCGTTCTTTTGAGGACCGTCCTGTTGAGCAGTCGGTAGTGGATGCCATTGTTGAGGCGGGGCGGATTGCTCCTTCTGCTTGTAATAATCATCCAGCCCGTGTGATGGTGCTGGATACGCCCGAGCTGTTGGAGAAGGCTGCTGCTTGTCAGCCTCGGTTTGCTCGTGATGGGTCCATCTTTGGGGCTCCGCTTGTCTTCCTTATTTGCAGCGTTACCGATGATGCTTGGGTGCGCCCGTATGACCAGATGAATTCCAGTGAAATCGATACGTCCATCGTGTGCGACCAGATGATGATGGAGGCCACCGAGCAGGGCCTGGGAACGTGCTGGGTATGCCATTTTAAGCCTGAGGTGGCAGAGGAGCAGTTCAATCTGCCCAAGGGCGTCTATCCCTATCACATGCTCGTCTATGGCTATCCCGCCGACCACATCGCCGATCCCGAGCATCGCGAGGCCCGCACCATTCCCCTCTCCAACTTCCTCCTCAAGTAGTTTTTGGACATACCTTAAAATCTACCTTTTACCACGCGCCCTTCGCCGAGTTCTGTCCTATCGCATGCAGAGCTCGGCGTTTTGTTTCCCAACCCGTATACAGTCACAAAAAAGGAGCCCGCAGGTGCGAGCTCCTCTTAAGGACACTAGATTGTAGCTCTGATGTTAGTCCAGGTCGTCGGCAGCGAAGTTGTCGATCGGGGCGAAAGGATCGGCCACGGGGACAACCGGGTCAGCGACGGGCAGCGGCTCGGCGGGAACAGTCACCGCAGGAGAAGCGGCAGAACCGACCGGCGTGGAGGCCATGAGGTCGGCCGGGAAGGAGTTCTGGGCATCGTCCATAAAGTGCTGGATGAGCTTGAGGTACTCGGCCTTGAACTCCTCGCGGGAAGCCTTCAGACGGTCGATTTCCTCGAGCTCGGCCTGCTTCTCGGTCAGAGCCTGGCGGATAACCTCGCGGGCCTTGGCGTCAGCCTCGTTGCGGATACGCTCAGCGTTCTCGTTGGCATCGTTGACGATGGTCTCAGCGGTCTGCTGGGCAGCGATCAGGGCAGCGGAAATCTGGCGCTCCTGAGCGGAGAAGTCAGGGGCGGGAGCAGCCACGGGGGCGGCAGGAACGGCCTGGGCGGTGGCATCCTGAGCCTGGGCAAGCTGAGCCTGTGCGTCGGCAAGCTGCTGCTCGGTAGCAGTCAGACGACCCTTAAGGTCGACAATCTTAGCGAGCATAGCGTCAACCTCGGAGGACAGCGTCTCCAAGAAGACGTCGACCTCAGCAGGATCGTAGCCACGCTTGGCCTCAGAGAAAGTCTGAGCCTGGATGTCTGCAGGGGTAATAGCCATAACAAGTCTCCTTTTTCATCGCCTCGGCGTACACGCCCGACGTAAGTTACTAAGTCAGTTCTATACGAGTATACCTATAAGAAGCTGCAGAACCAGCCTCTGCACCAACTGCAACGCAATAATCGCAACGACCGGCGAAAAATCGACACCGCCCATCGGCGGGATGAAACGACGGAACAGGCCGAGCCACGGACCGCACACGCTATCGAGCACCGCAGCAATATCCTGAAGCAAACCGCCCTGCTTCATGGGAATCCACGTCATAAAGCAGTAGACGACAATGAGCGTGGAATAGAAGTTGAACAGCGTGTTGACCAGCTGGACGATAGTGTAGATGTTGATGGGAATCTCCTCGTCTTGTCTTTACTTAAGGTAGCCGTCGGCACGAAGCTTCTTGAGATCGGAATCTTTGACCTCGCAACCGGCGGGCAGCACCATGAACACGCGGTCGCCTACCTCCTTGACCGTGGCGCCCAGACCGCAGGCAAAGCCGTAAGAGAAGTCCAAGACGCGCTTGGCAACTTCGGTGCGTACGCCCACAAAAATCAGTGCGACAGGCTGCTTGGTGCGAACGCGGCGCACCACGGTCTCCACGTCGTCATAGCTCTCGGGGCGCAGGACATAGGCCGGCAGCTGCGGCGTGGCGTTGATGATATTGCTCGCATAGGCCGAGGCATCGCTCGGTGCAGGCGCGGGTGCAGCGGCGGCACGGGCGCGGGTGTTCTCGGCGTAGCTCGACGGCGTGTCATAGGCACCAGGACGATAACCGCTCGCAACACTGTCCTGCGAGCGCGAAGGCGGGTTATACGTCGTGGCATGGCGGGAGTCATCGCCGACCAGCTGACCGGAGCGCGTATACACGGCAACCGACTCAGCTTCACCGCGGCGCGTCTGACCAAGCAGGCCGTTGCTCGGCTCGTCTTGGGTGTAGAAGCCCTCGCCCGAAGCACCGCTGTAGCCGTTGCCCTGATAACTATCGTCATAGCCGTCATCGTAGCCGTAGTCGTCGTCCTGGCCATAACCCTGGTCGTAACCCTGCTGGCCGCCCAGGTGCATCTTATTTTTAATCTCGTCAAGGAAGCCCATGGTTGTGTCCTCTCGCGGTTTAGTGCAGGCGCCCCGATAATCAGTGCGCACTTCAGAGCCTTATTTTACTGCAAACTCCGGGCTAAATACTACCCTGCCCAGGCGAACGAGCGTAGAGCCCTCCTCAAGGGC
>CAUFXK010000081.1 GCA_959596495.1 uncultured Collinsella sp.
AGCCGTACGCTTGAACTGAGAAGGGGGAGGCCACGCGGCCTCCCCCTTTTTTGCGTTTACGGGGTGTAAATGACTCAATTACACCAGACGATCTTGTTGTTTTTGGTATTGAGCCTTTATTTAAAGAAAATAAATCGTATAACAAGGGCAACTGCTATGGCCGCAATGATCAAAAGCAGAATTGTCAGCTGATGCTGCTTGCGTCGTTTACTTGACGAAACGAAGATTGATTTTCCCTGTTTTGGCGTTTCGAGATAGCGAGCCGAATGCGTCAAGGTTTGCTTGGGTCGAGGCCCTCTTTGTTGATGAGCGGCGGATGCTTTCATCGGCTCATCGCTAGCTGCGCTGTTTTTAGATAATGGTGCGTCTTTCAGATATACAGGGTCTCCCGAGGCAACGCCCATATGTTTACGTCCCGTTTGGGCATCCTCGAGCGTTTGATATCGATTTCTCGTCACATAATCGGGCTCAGGATCATTAATGGGCTCTTGCGAGATGTGGGGGCGATGGAACCGTGGCGGCTGCGTAGAAGTATCTTCGCCCTGCGTCGGCATAAACATATTGTTCTGGTTTTGGTCGTCCATGATGCCCTTTAGCTCGTTACCAACAACGTGTACGCGCTCATTGTAAGCCCCTTGTTATTTGTAGCTGCGAACATACTTCTTATTTAAGCTCTGGTTCAAAGAACCTTAACCTTACTAAGACCTGAGTCATACACACTTAGATATGCTTATAGTACTGGACTCAAAAAACTTTATAGTCGATGTATATATGAGCACTGGGTGGGCATATATAAGAGCGTCAAAAGAAGTCCCAGTCACCTAGAAGATGGCTCGGCAGTCCTTAAAAGGAGTGGTAAACATGGCAAGCATGGTTCCTTATCGTTCGGTTTTTGGCGTTCGTCCTTCTGCTAGCTCGCTGTTCGATCTGTTTGATGATATGACCGACCTTGCAAACAACTCGATTGCCTCCAAGGCGTTCCCCGTTGACGTTGAGGACAAGGGCGATGGCTACGAGGTCAAGGCGTATCTGACCGGTGTCGCCAAGGATGACATCGACGTTGAGCTCAATGAGGGTCGCCTGTCCATCAGCGTGAACGTCGAGGAGAGCGCCGAAAACGAGGGTAAGAACTTCCTCCAGAAGGAGTTCGGCTCGTACAGTGCGACGCGCGGCGTGTATCTGAAGGACGCTTCGAGCGAGGGCCTTTCGGCTAAGTATGCTGACGGCATCCTGACCGTTACGGTTCCCAAGATTGTCGAGAAGAAGAACGTCACGAAGATCTCTATCGACTAACGATGGCTCTGCTTCAATCGAGAGTATGAGTTAAGGGGGCTGGGAAGTGATTCCCAGCCCCCTTTTGTTAAAGGCTTTAGCCTGTGCGGGGCGCGCAGCGCGCCGCATCAGAAACCACCCGCTATGCGGGTGGGGACAACCGGCTTTACAAAGCCGCCCCCTCGCCGGACACTTGCGATTGTTCAGGCCGCAAGGAATCCGAGTCGAGAGGGCGGTGGTGGCGTATGGCCCAGAAGGCCTACAGCCTGTCGCACACGAAGTGGATGTGCAAGTACCACGTCGTGTTCACGCCGAAGTATAGGCGCAAAGTCATCTACAACCAAATAAGGTCCGACCTTGGGGAGATCTTCAGGAAGCTCTGCCATTACAAGGGGATAGAGATCATCGAGGGGCACCTGATGCCCGACCACGTCCACATGCTGCTGGCGATACCGCCGAAGTACAGCGTGTCGAGCGTGATGGGCTACCTGAAGGGGAAGAGCTCGCTGATGGTATTCGACAGGCACGCGAACATGAAGTACAAGTTCGGCAACAGGAAGTTCTGGGCCGAGGGCTACTACGTGTCCACCGTCGGCCTGAACGAGGCCACGATCGCGAAGTACATCCGGGAGCAGGAGAAGGCCGACATCGCGCTCGACCGGCTGAGCGTCAAGGAGCACGAGGACCCCTTCGATAGGGGGCCGGGGCGCAAATAGCGCCGGTTTGACCGGCCCGTCACGGGTCAACCTGCAGTGCGGCCCGAACCCCGTGAGGGCCGGCGCCTTTAGACGCGTGCCGGAAACCCAAGGGTTATACCCTAAGAGCAAACCACCCCTTTTAGGGGTGGTTTTGATTGTCTTGAGGGGCTATTGAATGGTTGTCGGTTGATACTGGCTTGCAGGGCGTATCGAGAGCTTCCGTGGCCCTTGAAGACGGGTGGCAGAACTGCCGAGTTCATCATCGAGACTTGCATCAAGCGCGTTGGCATAGCTTTTGACGGTAAGGCTTGGACGATTATTGTCCTGGCTGATATGCATGGCGATGAGCTGTTCGGTGCGATCGGTAACAAGTTCGCGCGCGGCTTCGGCGGCCTGGTTGTTGGAGAGGTGCCCCTTTGTGGACAGGATGCGCTCCTGAAGAAAGCGGGGGTACGCTCCTTCGCGCAACATAGTTACATCGTGGTTACTTTCGAGCGCGAGAACTCGACAGTCTTTGAGGATGCCTATGGCCTTGCTCGATAACTCTCCGGTGTCGGTGGCAAACCCAATGGAATCATCGAGAGCATTGAATCGATAGCCGACAGGATTGATGACATCGTGCGATGTTGAGTAGGTTTGTACCTGGATGCCGGCAATGGGGAGTGTGTCGCCGGGGTCAAATTCCTCCACGGGCAGGTGCGCGAGGTTTTCTTTGCATGAAAGGGTGTCCCTACTGGCAAAGAGGGGACCATGCCAGTGCTTGCACCATACATCGAGCCCCTTGATATGGTCTCCATGCTCATGAGTGATTACAAGAGCGGCGACGTCGTCTGCTGAGAGGCCAAGCTCCGCCATGCGTTTAAGTGTCTCGCGGCGGGACAGCCCGTTATCGATCATGATGAGCCCCTGAGGCCCCTCGACGAGTGCGCAGTTGCCTTTTGAGCCGCTGCCGAGGATATGAAGGTGCAGGCGAGACATAAGATTCCAAAGGATACAATGGGTGCGGACGAATAGAGGAGGAAGCGAATGCCAACGGTATCTCAGCACTATGGACATCATGCCGCGCCGAGGACGGATAAGAACGTTCTGGCAACGCGGCAGACCGCTGCCCCCGTAGTGCTCATGGTATCAGGCGGTGCGGACTCGACGGCGCTGCTCCTTATGGCTTGCACATCAAAGCTGGATATCCAGGACGGGCGCGGCATCGCTTCCATCGCGCGCGAGCGTTTGCACGTGCTGCATGTGAACCATCATCTGCGCGGGGAGGCATCCGATGGCGACGAGGCCTTTGTACGTGATTTGTGCGTGCAATACGGCTTGCCGCTGTGCGTTGAGCATGCCTATTTTGATGACGAATCGGGCAATATCGAGGCTGCGGCCCGCGAGGTGCGCTATGCCGCGGCACGGAGATATGTTCGCGAACTTTGTGCCGAATCGGGCGCACCGCGGACGGCGGCTCGTATCTGTACCGCGCATACCTCGTCGGACCGCGCGGAAACATTTTTGATGAATGCCATTAAAGGGTCGGGTCCCGCGGGTCTATCAAGCATTCCACGCCGTCGGAACATTGTGGTGCGCCCCTTGCTCGACCTCACGCATGATGAGCTCGTGAGCTATCTGCAGGTGCACGGTCAGCCATGGCGGGAAGATGAAAGCAACGAGGACGTTTCGTACCTGCGTAACTATGTGCGCCATCGGGTGATGCCGGTGGTGGCGCAGCGCAACACGAACGTCTGTAAGACGATTGGCGCCGCTTGCGAAATTCTGGGCGACGAAGACGCCTTTCTTTCCCAGCTTTCGGCACAGTCGTTTCGAAGCTGCCTGCGCAAGGAAGCGGCGGGCGCACTGGTGCTCGATGCGCGCCGTCTTGCCGCCGCTGAGGTTGTGATTGCACGGCGTATCGTGCGGTTGGCGATTAAGCGCATCGATCCCAACGCGCGACCGGAGATGCGGCACGTGGAGCGCGTGCTCTCCTGTGTCGCTGCGGGCTCGGGCTCGGTAACGCTTTCTGCGGGAATTGATGCCCGCGTGGAGTTTGGCATGCTGGCGTTCAAGGCCCCGGCGGCGCGCGAGGGCTTAGTGGCCGACTGGATCTCCGTTCCCGGTCGTCTGCCGCTGGGGGCGGGGCGTATGCTGACAGCAGAGCCGATGGCTGTGGAGCCGGGGCGCGATATCGTGCACCGTGCCCGCGAGCTTGCTGCTGCCGGAGAGGTTGCGGCCTTGGTGGATGCGGCGGCCCTGGGGTTCGCCGACCGCGATAGCGAGCGGATGCTAGCCGGCTCGCGCGGGGAGATTCCCGCCGAGGCGCGATTGGCGCGCCTGTGGGTGGATAGCCCTGTGCCGGGAGACGTGATGTGCCCGTTGGGGATGAACGGTCGAAGCAAGAAAGTGTCAGACCTGCTGAACGAGGCGCGCATTCCTGTTTCAGACCGCTCTGGCGTACCCGTGGTAAGAACGGCTCCGGGAGGTGCCGTAGTATGGGTCGCGGGCGTTCGCGCGGACGAACGTTTTAAGTGCACGGCGGCGACGCGCGTGGCCTATCTGCTTCGCGTGGTTGACGCGGATTAGCTCCTCGCACCAGCTTTTCTGTGCGGCGTTGACGGTATTCCCGCGCTGATGGTGCGCGGGCTGGAAAATATACCCCGTGCGCTGCTAGAATGTGTAGTTCGCGTCCATACGGCGGTGTGTGGGCGATTAAGCACAAGAAAGGGTTGTCATGGCTTCTCAACATCCGGATATCGAGAAGGTTCTGTTTACGCAGGAGGATATCGACGGTATCGTCTCTCGCTTGGGCGAGCAGATTACGCGCGACTATGCGGGTAAGGATCTGGTGCTGATTGCGGTCTTGCGCGGCGCCGTGGTCTTTATGGGCGACCTGATGCGCAAGATCGAGCTGCCGACCAACATCGATTTCATGGCTGTTTCGAGCTATGGCGACGGTGTGAAGTCCTCGGGCATCGTGCGTATCATTAAGGACCTGGATATCGACATCCGCGGTCGCGACGTGCTGATTGTCGAGGACATTCTGGACTCGGGCCTGACGCTCAAGTATCTGATGAAGAACCTCGAGAGCCGCAAGCCCGCCTCGCTGGAGGTCGCCGCCTTCCTGTGGAAGGACGTTGAGGACCGTACCTCGGCCGTCACGCCCAAGTATGTTGGAACCCATTGCCCCGATGCCTTTGTGGTGGGCTACGGCCTCGACTATGCCGAGCGCTATCGTAACCTTCCGTATCTGGGCATTTTGAAACCGGAGGTTTATTCGTAAGATGCCCGATGACCGTAACGATAACAATTCCCAGACTCCCCGGGAGCCTAAGATCCCGGGGATGCCCGGAGGCAAGAAGCCCACGCGTACGGGCTGGCTGTATTTTATTTTGGCTTGCGCGCTTCTGGGCTACGCCTTCTTTAACATGGGCTCCGGCTTTGCCAACTCCAGCAATACCGTTAAGCTCGCGACGAGCGAGATGGTCAACGCCATTAAGCAGGACCGTGTCGAAGATTTGACCTATACGGTTCAAGACGGAAGCGTGGCGGGTCATTACTGGAAGACAAAAAAGGACAAGGGCGATACGAGCGAGCTCAAGAGCTTCTCCTCGACCTATGTCGGCTCCGATTCGCTTGCCGAGCTTATGGCGGAGCACCCCGATACCAAGTACATCGTCAACACCAATGACCCCGATTTTTGGGGCGACCTGGCGATGAGCATGCTTCCGACGATCGCCCTGATTGCCATCATGTTCTACTTTATGCGCCAGATGATGGGCGCCAACAACAGGAACATGCAGTTTGGCAAGACTAACGCCAAGACCAACGAGGCCACGCGCCCCAAGGTCAAGTTTGAGGATGTTGCCGGTGTGGACGAGGCAGTCGAGGAGCTCGAGGAGATCCGCGACTTTTTGAGCGATCCGGACCGCTATCGCAAGCTGGGCGCCAAGATCCCGCGTGGCGTGTTGCTGGTTGGCCCTCCGGGTACTGGTAAGACCCTGCTGGCCAAGGCCGTTGCCGGCGAGGCGGGCGTGCCGTTCTTTAGCATCTCGGGTTCCGACTTTGTCGAGATGTTCGTGGGTGTCGGCGCCAGCCGCGTGCGTGACCTCTTTAAGGAGGCCAAGTCCCAGGCCCCGTCGATCATCTTTATCGACGAGATCGATGCCGTGGGGCGTCAGCGCGGAGCCGGTCTGGGCGGCGGTCACGACGAGCGCGAGCAGACGCTCAACCAGCTGCTGGTCGAGATGGACGGTTTTGAGGAAAGCGAGTCGGTCATCCTGATCGCCGCGACCAACCGTCCTGACATCCTGGATCCGGCATTGCTGCGTCCCGGTCGTTTTGACCGTCAGGTTACGGTCGACCGTCCGGATGTGAAGGGCCGCGAGCAGATCTTGCGCGTGCATGCCGAGAACAAGCCAATGGACGAGGACGTGAAGTTTGAGAAGCTCGCCCAGATGACCGTTGGCTTCACCGGCGCCGATCTGGCAAATCTGCTCAACGAGTCTGCGCTGCTGGCTGCCCGCCGCCATCGTTCCGTGATCTCGATGGACGAGGTCGAGGAGTCGATGGAGCGCGTGATTGCCGGACCGCAACGCAAGGGTCGCGTGATGACCGAAGCCGAGCGCACCACGATTGCCTACCATGAGAGCGGTCACGCTTTGGTGGGCCACATCCTGGAGCACTCCGATCCGGTTCATAAGATCTCGATCGTCAGCCGCGGTCAGGCCCTGGGCTACACACTGCAGCTTTCGCAGGAGGATCACTTCCTCAAGACCAAGAACGAGATGCTCGACGAGCTCGCCGTGTTCTTGGGCGGTCGCGTTGCCGAGGAGCTCATGTGCGACGACATCACGTCGGGCGCGAGCAACGATCTGGAGCGCGCGACTAAGATGGCGCGCGAGATGGTCACGCGCTTGGGCATGAGCGAGGAGCTGGGCACGCAGGTCTTTGGCGAGGCGCAACATCAGGTGTTCCTGGGTCGCGACTACGCCGATCACCAGGATTACTCCGAGGAGACGGCGCGCCGCATCGATATCGAGGTTCAGCGCATCATGCGCGAAGCCCATCGCCGTGCGGTCGAGATTTTGGATGCCTGTCGCGATCAGCTCGATCTGATGGCGAAGGTGCTGCTTGAGCGCGAGACCGTCGAAGGCGACGCCGTGAACGCCCTGCTCGACAACGAGTGGGATGCTTACCTTGAGCGCGAGGGCGATATCCTGGCGGCCAAGGAGGAGCGCAACGCCAAGGCGGCCGGCATGCCGACCAAGAAGCGCTCGCCTCGCATGAGCGAGGAGGAGCTGGCGGCTGATGCTGCGGCCTTTGCGCAGGCGGCCATGCAGGAGGATGCCGAAGCCGCATCCGATGATGCCGGTGATGGCAATGCTGTCAACGCTGACGGCAACACCGACGCCGACAAATAGTTCTTGTAGCGAAAGCCTCTGCGGGGAAACCTGTGGAGGCTCTTTCTTTTGAGCGATATGTTGATTGGGGACAGACTTAAATGAGCGTTTTCACGCATTTAAGTCTGTCCCCAATCAACATTGCTGCGGCACTTTGCTCAGCTAAAGCGTACAATAGCGCCTATGCGAAAGGGGAACAGATGATCAACGAAACTATGTATGCTCGCGGTGCGGAAAGCTCCATCATCCGTGAGATCTTTAGCTATGGCCTTGAGCGCAAGGCACAGATCGGTGCGGAGAACGTATTCGATTTTTCGCTGGGCAACCCGAGTGTTCCGGCGCCCGCTGCTGTTGCTGAGTCCATTAAGAAGGCATTGGAGCTGCCGAGCGACCAGCTGCATGGATACACGCCTGCGCCGGGTCTGCCGCAATGTCGAGCGGCCGTCGCCGACTCGCTCAACCGTCGCTTTGGCACGAGCTATGAGGGCAAGGACGTCTTTATGACGGTGGGTGCCGCGGCTTCGCTCACCTGCACGCTCAATGCCGTTACGAACCCGGGTGACGAGGTCATTGTTATCGCCCCGTACTTCCCGGAGTATCGCGTGTGGATTGAGAAGGCCGGCTG